>JAJYGR010000258.1 GCA_021790655.1 Acidobacteriota bacterium
TCCAAAGTCATCAACCCCCAGCGTCTTCCGCCTCGCCTCTTGCGGTCGAGTCCGGAAGGGCCAAGCGAGTTAGACTCGGCGACCCGCTTCCAAACCGCCTGCGTGGAAACCGCCAGCAGATCGGCCACGCGATGTGTGGCATATGACCCTGCATGGGTTAGCCAGATTGCCAACCGCCGCTGATAGGCCGTCTTGTCCGGAGCCTCCTTGACCCAAGCGACAAGTTGCTCCACCGTGAACCATGGACTCAAAGAGGACGGCTTGCGCATCGGTACACCCTCTACAAACGGGATGTCATTACTCTATGTTTGTTGTCAAATTGGTATGACACAAAATTATGTACACCCTCTTGGCCGCCAGCGAATGCATGGCCGCCACCTGCCACGGCACGGCTGCACTGTCGATGCCCTCCAGTCCGCGCAGCCACGCCCGTACCGCTGGCCCATCGTTGGCCACCTGCCCCTGTCGCTGTCGCAACTTCCGCCCGCTTGCATTTACCGCCGTCATATAACAAAATCTCTGGTGAAGATCTACTCCTATGTGGATCGTCATCGCGTACCTTCCTCCCATGGACTTCCGTGCTTCGAGCACATTTAGGAAGGTACGCCCTCCTTCATACCATCTGAGCCCTTCGGTCGCCGCGGCGACCCGCGAACGACCTATGTTCAGAATGACTCTGACTAGCCCGGCTGTGCGCTAATCGGCAAAAAGCGAGAGCTGCGGAATCTGCGGCCTGACAACTGTGGTCGATTTTCGCTTGTCCCATACAGTCCTGCCATGCAAGGAAGATGAAATCGCCCTCTCCCGCGCGAGTGCGTTGTCAAAGTCTGCGTAAGGCGTCGCGCGTTCTTCGAGTGCGCGCACGAACTGGTCGAGACGACGAATTCCATCGACTTTCTCCGTGTTGCCCAGTTTGGCTGCGTCCAGCGAGCGGCGCAGGAACGAGATCGATTCATCATAAGTTTGCAGTGGCACAGGAAAGGGGTGCCCATCTTTTCCTCCGAGCGCGAAAGAAAACCGCGCTGGATCGGAGAAGCGGCTGGGAGCGCCGTGGACTACTTCCGCAATCAGCGCCAACGATTGCAGAGTGCGAGGCCCAAGTTTCTCCAGTAACAACAGAGATGCAAAGTCGTGAAACTCTTTTTCATACGCCACGGCCAGCACCGCGCCAAGCCTGCGCAGATCGACATTCTCAGCGCGAACCGCATGGTGCGCTGGGAGCGAAAGATGGCGCGCCTCGCGCAAAGTAATTTCGGGACGCTCTTTCACGATGGTCAGCATCGCCTGCTGCGAGGCAGCGGCGCGGGCATCGACCAGATTCATTATGGTCCCCTGATGCGCGCCGACGATGGCGGCGTGGGGATCCGAAGTAAAGTCACGCACCTGCGCGGAATGCCAATGGTAGCGGCGGGCAAGTTTGCTCCGCACATTCATTCCCTGCTGCACCACCACCCATTCACCGCCGGTAGTGACAATAAAGTTGTGCAGATAAAGCTGGAAGCCGTCGGCAATGGCGTTGTTGTCCACCCGCGCCGTCAGGCGGCTGGTACGCACCAGCGACTCGCCTTCCAGTTGGCAGCGGTCCGCAAAGAGGCGAAGCTCCTCGGGCGTTTTGCGGGAATGCTTGCCTCGCCCACCGCAAACTGTAATTCCAAGCTCCTTCGACAGTGGGTTCAACCCGTGCTTGAGCGCGCCAAGAACGGAAGTGGTAATTCCAGATGAATTCCAGTCCATGCCCATGACGCAACCCATGGCCTGGAACCAGAAAGGATCGCTAAGGCGTGTAAGGAACTCCGACGCTCCGTAGCGATGCACGATATTTTCAGAGATTGCCGCGCCCAGCTTCACCATACGTTCGGCCAGCCAGCCTGGAACTCTTCCACCGTGCAGCGGCAATTCCGCAGAACCGGAACGTTTCATTCTGCTTCTAATGCTAGAGCATTTTCGCTCAGTGTATTAACGTTCTAGGAAAGTGTTATGCTGTCCCACCCTAAGTTTTGTTAAAACTTGATCTCAAAAATGCTCTAAAGCCAAAAACCTGCGCAGGCGTTGCCTTCTCAGTAGGACAACTGCCGGGGAATCCGCACAGATATTACTGCTCCGCTTCCAGCGCGAACAGTAGCACAGAGCGTGCAGTGACAGTATAGATATCCGCAGTATGAAAAATAGCTTTCTTCGTCTGTTCTTCTTCCTGATTTCCTTCCAGATTGGTATCAATCCGTCGAGACCACTGAGACCCTCCGGCGCACTCCGGTAAGGTGAACGACACCATGTCGTAATGACCGTTGATGACCAGCAGCATTGTCGCTTCATGTCCGAGCTGGCGAATCCCTGTCGTCTGAGCGCGGCCATCCATCAACATTCCGAAACAACGCATATTCTCGTCGGCCCAGTCATGTTCCTGCATCTCGTTGCCATTTGGATTGATCCATGTGACATCCTTCACGCCAAGTTCCTGGTTGTATTCACCCGTTAAGAACAGGTTGCGGCGCAGAATGGGATACTTATGGCGCAGCCCAGTCAGTTTTTGAACAAAGCGCGTGAGCAACCTCCCTTTTTCCTGAATGTTCCAGTCGAGCCAGCTAATGCCGTTGTCCTGACAATAGGCATTGTTATTTCCACCCTGCGTACGAGCAAATTCATCGCCAGCCAATATCATGGGCGTACCTTGGGAAAGGAGAAGGGTCGCCATCAGATTGCGCATTTGACGCTGGCGCAAAGTATTGATTTCAGCATTGTCAGTGGGACCCTCGGCACCGCAGTTCCAGGAGCGATTGTCCGAATTGCCATCTTTATTGTCTTCTCCGTTCGCTTCGTTGTGCTTGTCGTTGTAAGTTACAAGATCGTTAAGAGTGAAGCCATCGTGGGCGGCGATGAAATTGACACAGGCCCATGGTCTGCGTCCCTGCTTATTGAATAAGTCGCCAGAAGCACACAGTCGCTCGGTCAAGTCTGCTACCGAACTTTCCCCTTTCCAGAACATGCGAACATCATCACGGTATTTATCGTTCCATTCCGCCCATCCGGGAGGAAAAGACCCAACCTGATACCCCCCGGGACCTACATCCCAGGGCTCTGCAATCATCTTGACAGTACCTAGAACAGGGTCCTGTCCACAAGCCCGGAGAAATCCACTCTGTCGATCGAAGCCACCTGGTTCGCGCGCGAGAATCGTGCCAAGATCAAAACGAAATCCATCGACATGGGTCTGTTCCACCCAATACCGCAGACTATCCGTGACCATCTGAATGACGCGGGCATGGTTCAAGTCCATGGTGTTTCCAGTACCGGTATCGTTAATGTAGTAACGCTTTCGGTCCGGTATCAAACTGTAGTATGTCGAGTTATCAATTCCTTTGAAAGAGAGCGTAGGTCCACGTTCATTTCCTTCTGCGGTGTGGTTATACACAACATCCAATATCACTTCGAGTCCAGCCTGATGAATACACGCCACCATCTCTTTAAACTCGCGTAAAGCATTCATTTTGTCGGAGGCATAGCGCGGATCTGGCGAGAAAAAACCGATACTGTTATATCCCCAGTAGTTAGTCAGTCCCTTCTCCGATAAATGGCTGTCGCTAATGTAGACATGAATCGGGAGTAGCTCAATGGAAGTTACTCCCAAAGACTTGATGTATTCCAGCACTTCCTTTGTTGCCAAACCAGCGTATGTTCCTCGTAAGTGCTCCTGTACCGATGGATGTATTTTCGTAAACCCACGCACATGCAACTCGTAAATAATTGTGTCGTCGAAAGGAATGATAAGCTGCGTCTGGGTCCCGCGCTTGTCGCGGCCTGGTGCACCGCTCCAATCGAAATTTGGATCGACGACAACACACTTCGGCATGAAAGGGGCGCTATCGCGCTCATCGAATGTGAGGTCATCCATCGATTCCAACTGGTATCCGAAGATGGCTGGATTCCATTGCAATTCACCAAAGTGGGCCACGGCATAAGGATCCAGCAACAGCTTATTGGGATTGAATCGATGCCCTTGCTCAGGCTCATAGGGACCATGCACGCGATATCCATAGATAGTGCCGGGGTCAACATCGGGCAGGTAGCCATGCCAAATCTGATTGGTGTACTCAGGCAATTCAATCCGGTGCAACTCATGCTCGCCCCGATCATCGAAGATGCAGACTTCTACCTTGGTTGCATGGGCAGAAAATAATGCGAAGTTTGTACCTTTCCCGTCCCAGCTCGCTCCGCGTGGATGAGGCAGACCTTCTCGGAGTCGAATCTTTTGAGATTCAGCCATCGTACAGTCCTCTATTTTATAAAAATGACAACTATGGAATCAGTTCCGACATCGCCGCGCCAAACCAGACTGGCGATCCGGCTTGACGGAGTAACCTGCGAAGCGAGACCTATAGCTCCTGAATGTTTTTCAACGCTTGTTTTTGCGTAGAGCGTGTTTCATAAATACTTTTGGCCCGGATCAGTCAAAAATCTTCAGGGGCTAAAGCCCACGATTCTTGAGCTTTTTGCGGCATGGCTAAAACCATGCCCTGATACAAACCGTATTTACGAAACACGCTCTAAAATATTTTGCGCGAGAGTTCCTACCGATATAGATGGACTATGACACCACTCAAGCTTCCGGTGCTTCGGAGACTAATAGTACGGCACTATTGAGAGGAACCAGTTTTTTCCCACCCTAGCCGCAAAAAAACGTGGCCAGGATGGGGCAACCGCAACGCTGACATCGCAGAATTGCTTTATTCATTCGGCAACATGGGTCTACCTTCATGGGCAACCAACAAATCGTGCATGTCGTTGGCATGTTCTTCTTCGTTGCCCAGAATATGTTCCATCATGACGCGGGTGGTTGTATCTTTATCTCCGAAGAAAAGTATCAGCTCCCGATAGTGTTCCACGGCGATTCGCTCGGCGATGAGGTTCTCTCGAATCATTCCGATCAGGTTTTCGCCCTCAGCATATTGCGATGCAGAGCGACTGGCCAGCCCTTCCGGGTTGAAATTTGGCTTTCCGCCCAGTTGGTTGATTCTTTCCGCGATAACCATCATATGTTCCTGTTCCTCTTTTGCATGTTCAGCAAACTCCGCTTTGACGCTATCGCTGGAAATCCCGGATGCTGACACGGCATGCATGGTGTAGCGCAGGACACATACAATCTCAGTCGCAAGCACAGCCTGCAGAATATCGATCGTTTGTTGCACGTCACCGCCGTAATTATGGGTCACTGCGCCTTTCTCGATACTTTTGCGAGCACGCTCCCTGAGCGCTTTTACGTCAGTCAAAAATGGTTCTTTATTTTTTCCCTTCGTCACTTTGGTCCTCACATTCTCATGACTCGGCGATATAAATCCTAAGGATTGGCAGACCATCTTTGGAGTTGGCCATTCATTAGATTCATCGTTGGTATTGGATGCCGACAGAAGGCCCTATGGATAGCTGAGCGGTGAGATTCCAGGGCGGTCATCCAGGACGCCAAAAACTTAAAACCTGAGTCAAGCAGCACCGGTCAGGCTGGGACCCCTTAGATTCCTTAAATTTGCTTCTATCGAATCCAAAAGCAATTCCTTTCCGTACCCTAGACAGAAAGCTTCGATTATGTTGACCTGCCAGCAAACATTTGCGCCTAGATTCGGAACCGTGTACGGTGGAATTGCACTGGCGTCCATGATGACATTCCGGTCAAATACATTTTCATCGAGCAACTCTCCTTTGCCCCAGTCGTCTACGCAAAACGACACCCTCACGGACCAGCAGTTGATGCAGCAGCTCCGTGGCCGAGAGGCGGATGCATTGTCGCGTGTTTACGACCTGTATTCCACGGTGGTGTACTCAGTTGCCATGCGCGTTTTGCGGGACAGCGCAGCGGCGGAAGATGTAATGCAGGAAGTTTTTCTTAAGCTGTGGCAACAGCCGGAATCTTTTGCCGACCATCGTGGCAGCCTCTGTGGCTGGCTGGCGGTGGTGGCGCGCAATCGCTCTATCGATAAGATCCGCAGCAGTCGCAGGATGGAGAACGTCGACGATTTACAACTCAGCAACAATATCGATCTTGGCGCAGACGCCGAGCGCGAGATCATGCTCGGCAAAGTCCGCGTGGTCCTGGAAACGATGCCAGCAGACCAGCGCCAGGCCGTTGAGATGGCCTTTTTTGAGGGCCACACGCACACAGAAATTGCACAACAAACCGGCCAGCCGCTGGGCACGGTGAAGACACGTATTCGTTCCGCGCTTATAACCATACGAAAGGCACTGGAAGTCACAGCATGACGCCCGAGCTACATCCCGAGTTGGATGACCTGATCCGCTACTGCATGGGCACGCCCAATGCAGAAGACGATGCAGCGGCCAACGACCGCGTGCGCAAGCATGTAGCGGAGTGCGCGGATTGCCGCGCGCAGGTGGCCCAGTTGTCGGCGGACCTGGCGCTGGTTGCCATGGCTGTCCCACAGATTGCGCCACCAGCGGGGGCGAAAGATCGCTTGTTCAAAGCGGCTGGGGTAAAGTTGCCGCAGAGCGCGCAGGCTTCTGCGACTGCAAGTTCCTTGCGCGCCAGCACACCTCCGTCAAGCGCGACGAATGTTCTTCCTATGAAACCTCGCCGCCATAGCCCCGGCCTGATATGGGGTGGATGGGTGGCGGCAGCAGCGTGCCTTTTCTATGCCGTGCAGTTACGCGAAGCGAACCAGGGCATGCGCCAAGAACTGCGCGCGGAGACGTCGCAACTTATTCAATCGAGCACCTCCGCGGCGCGCGCCAAGGAAGTCCTGGACGTGTTGAGTTCCCCGCAGGCGCAACGCGTCACTTTGGTCGCAGCACACGCCAAACCAGAACCGACGGGCCATGCAGTTTATTTGAAGGACCGTGGAGCGCTGGTGTTCAACGCCAGCAACATGGCCCCGCTGCCACCCCATAAGACCTATGAGCTGTGGGTGATTCCCGCCAACGGCGCGGCTCCGATCCCTGCCGGGACTTTCCAGCCAGATATACGCGGCATGGCCAGTGTGTTGCTGCCGAAACTGCCACAGGGCGTCGCGGCCAAGGCATTCGGCGTGACGATGGAAAACGCTGGCGGTGCAACGACGCCAACGATGCCGATCCTGCTAGCCGGCGGCTAGAGCAAGAGCACAGAAGGTGTAATCTGGAAAGCCGCTCTCAACGCAGCCGTTCCTTCAGAGAACGGCTACACACCATTTCAACTCGCCACATCACAGTATCTGTGCTCTTGCTCTAGAATGGGGCACTCAAAGTTTTGTCAATATACTTGGCCTGAAAACTCTCTAGGCCGTCTCATGCGGTCTTGTGCGCTGCTTCCAATGCGTCCACACAAACCATGCCACGCCAGCAACCAGCAATAGCAGAACGGCGGCATCCGAGCGATGCAGGATTTGCTTCAGGCGCGGGTCTGTGTTCCACGCCTTCCCCAGCTTCATTCCGGCATAGGCAAGCGCGAAGCACCAGGGCCATGAACCTACGAAGGTGTAGATGTGGAACCTGCGCTGCGGCATCCGCGCGATCCCGGCAGGAAGCGCAATAAAGGTACGGACAACCGGCAGCAGACGGGCCAGCAGCACAGTGATCGATCCATACCGCTCAAAGAATGCGGTGGTGCGGTCGAGGTCGCGCCTACTCAACAGCACATAGGAGCCGAACCGCTCAACGAGCGGACGGCCGCCATAGGCTCCAATCCAATAGGCCACTACCGAACCGAGATTGCAGCCAACGGCTCCCGCAGTCGCCACCCAGAGGAGATGGAAACGTCCGGTATACACCAGGTAGCCCGCGAACGGCATGATGATCTCCGACGGCAACGGAATGCAGGCCGACTCAATGGCCATCAATAGCGCGACGCCGGAATAGCCGATGTGCGAGATGGTCCCGGTGATCCAGGGAACGAGGAAGTTAAGAATTTTTTCTGTCATCTGGGCGCTAAAATGGAAAACTTGGGAACTGGAAAAGACTGGTGAACTGGGGAAAGTATATCCGGCTTCTCTCTCGATACGATGCATGAATCCCTCACCGAGGGATTTTGCTAGCATGAAGAGTTGATCCACGAGGGAGATGGCATGACGAATACGCGCGCCCCTAAGGCCAAACTGGCGCATTCGATTGCGGCAACTGCCAGCCACGCGCGGACGACGCAGAAAAAACCGGCAAGGAAGCCCGTCTCAGGCAAGACTGTGGGCGCATTACAGCCCGGACACAAGGCGCCAAAAAAACGCGCAACCGACCCAACCGACCCGCAACGCGTGCGGACCATTCTCACGCGGTTGGCGGAGCATTATCCCAACGCCGTGTGCGCATTGCATCACACCAACGCATGGGAGTTGATGATTGCGACCGTCCTTTCCGCGCAGTGCACTGACGTTCGCGTGAACCTGGTGACTCCAGCGTTGTTTCGCCGCTTCCCTTCTCCGCAGAAGATGGCCAAGGCTCCGCAGGAAGAGGTGGAAGAACTGGTCCGCGCGACGGGATTTTTCCGCAACAAGGCCAAAAACATTATCGGCGCAGCCCAACGTTTGATTGCGGAATTTCATGGAGAAGTTCCGCAGACGATGGAGCAGCTTTTGACCATCCCCGGCGTGGCGCGCAAAACGGCAAATGTCGTCCTCGGCTCCTGGTACAAAATCGCGGTGGGCGTGGTGGTGGATACGCACGTGATGCGCATTTCGCAGAGACTGGAACTGACAAAGGCCACAACGCCGGAGAAGATCGAGCAGGAACTAATGCGTATCCTTCCGCAGGAATCCTGGATCGATTTTTCCCACCGCATCATCCACTTTGGCCGCGTCACTTGCATTGCACGCAAACCCCGTTGCGCGGACTGCTTTCTGGAAGACGTGTGCAACTCCAATGACAAGACGTGGAACACGGACTAGAGCAGTTTCCCCCACCCTTTGTGCAAAGGACGCACAAAGGATGGGGCACCCCAAGTTTTGTTAACACTTGACCTGAAAATGCTCTAGTTCATAGATGATTGCGTTGCAAACCATTGGCACAATGCTGCGACCAACCCTGGAATCGTATACTCGGACGCTTGCGCGGCAGGCTCGATGCCGTGGTCGCGCAGAGTTTGGCTGGTGACGGGGCCAATCGAAATAGCAGCCACCGTTGTCGGCAAGCTTGAAAAAGTCGCCTGATGCAGCAGCCGGAAGAAGTTTGTCACTGTCGAAGAGCTGGTAAATGCAATTGCGTCCGGCAAGTTGTCCGATGCTGAAAAAATCTCTCGCAACGCTTTACACGATTCCGCGGGGACCACGGTCTGGTAGGCATCGACGACATCGACGGAAGCGCCAGCTTTTTTCAGTTCCAGCGGAATGACATCGCGAGCCACTTTGGCGCGGACCAGCAGAACATTCTGCCCGGCGACCTGTTCGCGCAGCGCCTCCACTAACGATTCGGCGACATATTGCCGCGGAATCAAATCCACGTGGAGACCATGCGCTTCGAGTGCGCGCGCGGTTGCAGGCCCAATCGCTACGATCTTCAAGTGAGCCAGCACATCAGGCTTCAGAGTTAACAATTCCATGCGTTCCGTCAACACTGCAACTCCGTTCACGCTGGTAAGGATGAGCCATTGGTATCGAGCAGCATCGCGCAGGGCTGCATCCAGGGCTGCGTAGGAATCCTGTGGGATGATCTGGATGGCAGGGACTTCGAGGACTTCCGCGCCTTCTGCATCCAGAGCCGCTGCGAGCGATTCTGCCTGATGCCGCGCGCGTGTGATGAGAATTCTTCTGCCTGTTAGAGCTTTCATCGGAGATTATTTTCTGCGGGAAACAGCGTTCTTGTTTCAGCCAGAAATTTTCCCGCGCCTCGCTGCAAAAGGCGATGCGCGATCGTTACGCCAGCATCCTGTCCAACCGTCAGGTCATGCTCCGCGCCCCGCAACTGCATATGCTCGCGAAGAATTCGCGAACCATCTGGATACACGACGACTGCCGTGATCTGCCAGCCTTGCTCCACCGGCCCGCAATGCACTCCAATGGGAACATGACAGCCGCCTTCCAGCGTCGCGAGCGCAGCCCGTTCCATGGTCACGGCAAAGCGCGTGGACGCATGGTCCAGCGAGGCCACTGCGAGGCGCGTTTCCTCATCGTTAGCGCGGCACTCGATGGCAAGCGCGCCTTGCCCGGCTGCCGGACACATTGTTTGAGGAGAGAAACGCTCGCGGACCCATTGCGTCTGCTGGAGCCGGTCCAGCCCCGCCGCCGCCAGCACGACCGCATCGTACTGGCCCTCCTGCAACTTGCGCAGGCGGGTGTCTACGTTACCGCGCAATTCGCGGATAACAAGATCGGGCCGCAGCGTCCGCAGCAGGGCCTGTCGACGCAGGCTGCTGGTGCCAACAATCGCGCCCTGCGGCAACGCGAAAAAACTTTCGTAGCGGAGTGAAACGAAAGCATCGCGGGCGTCCGCTCGTTGAGGAATCGCGGCCAGCACGAATGTGTCCTGAAGCTCCGTCGGCAGGTCTTTCAAGCTGTGCACGGCAAGATCGATGCGGCCTGCCGCAAGCGCTTCTTCAATCTCTTTGGTGAACATGCCCTTGGTCCCGACCTGCATAAATGGGGCCTGCTGTGCCCGGTCGCCGGTGGTCACAAGAATTTCAATGGAGACATCCTCGCCAAGTTCGCGCAGTTTCGCGGCAATGTGTTCGGCCTGCCAGCGGGCCAGCGCGGAACCGCGGCTTCCAATCCGGATCACTGCGGGCAATCCTGTTTGGTGGGCTTTTCCGCCTGTGTCGGTTCGACTGTTGCTGCCGACTCCGAATGGCCTTCGAGATCGAAGACAGTTTGGATCGTCGCCAGGGTCTCGCGGTCGCCTTCCTGGGCAGCGCGTTTGATGGCCTGGATCGGCGCGTGTTGCATCTTGTTCACCAATGCGCGTGTGACTTGTTCCACGGCCTGCATCTGATCGGAGGAGAGGCCCGCGAAACGTGGCGCCATGCGTCGCAGCTCAATCTGACGCACCTCTTCCAGGTTTTTCTGCAAGGCAACAATGGAGGGGACGCCGTCGAGCGACTGCATCCTCTTCGCGTAGCGTTCCACTTCCGCGCGAATGATCGCCTCGGCATCGGCAGCTTCCCTGGCGCGGTTGGAAAGGTTCGAGACGGCGACCGCCTGCAGGTCGTCGATGTTGTAAACGAAAATTCCCTCGACGCGATCGATCTCCGGATCGACGTCGCGGGGAACGGCAATATCGATAAAAAACATGGGCCGCTGCTTACGGCGGTGGGCGTAGGCCTGCGCATGCTGTCGGTTGAAAATCGGCGTCTCTGCCCCAGTAGAACTGACGACGATGTCCGACATGGCGGCGTAATCATGCAAAGAAGAGTATGGTATGGACTGCACGATATGTAGCTGACCTGAAATTTTCTGGCTGGAAAATTTTTCAGCCAGCGCGACCGCGCGCTCGTCGGTGCGATTGCACAGGTAGATGGTGCTTGCTCCCTGCTGCATCAGGCTACGTGCCGCCAGCTCGCCCATCTTGCCTGCACCCACCAACAGCACAGTTTTTCCTTGCAAAGACCCGAAGATCTTGCGCGCCAGATCGACCGCAACCGAGGCGATCGAGACCGAAGAGATGCCGATGCTGGTCTGGTTGCGCACCTTCCGCGCCACTGTAAAGGCGCGCTGCATCAGCGGCTCCAGATTGCTGTTCATTCCGCCCACCGACCGCGCCACTGCGTAGGACTCCTTCACCTGCCCTAAAATTTGTGGCTCCCCAACCACCAGCGAATCCAGGCTGGAGGCGACGCGGAACAGATGCCGCACAACTTCCGAGGCGCGATATTCGTACATATACGGGCGCAACGCGGTGGTGTCTACCGCGAAAAAGTCCCGGATAAATTCGAGCAGGTCGGCCTGCGCCGGTTCCTGATAGGTGAGGAACTCCACGCGGTTGCAGGTGGAAAGGACCATCCCTTCGCGCACACAGGGCACGCTAAGCAGGGACTGCGTCGCTTCCTGCAAACGCGCCGGAGAAATCGCGAGCCGCTCGCGCACCGTTAACGGCGCGGATTTGTGGTTGACGCCGATCAGTACAAAATTCATGGCGCGACGAACCGATGCACGGTGCTGAACTGGTTCGCCGCCCACACTGACAACGCCACCAGAAACACCAGAGAAGAGAGGTACACGGCCCGCTTGCCGCGAAGCCCGGAGTGGCGGCGCACGAACAACATGCCGACATATAGCAGCCACATGCCGACTGACAGCAAAACTTTGGGATCGAGAAAATATCCAGCGCCAACACTTTCCTGCGCGATCCATGCCCCCGCCAGCAAGCCTGCTGTCATGCACGGGAAGCCGATCACCAGCGTTTTGAAAGCAATTTGGTCAATGGTATCCAGTGGCGGCAGATGGCTGAAGACGCCGCCCACCTGCTTCTGCTTCAACCGCCGTTCCTGAATGAGATACAGCAGACTGGACAGCAGACTGAAAATCAGAGCAGCATACGCAGCCAGCAACAATGCAATGTGGAGAAGGACCCAGCCGTTATGCATCCACTGGCTGGAAAGCGGGGCATGGTCGGGACCAGCGGCGGGCAACAGCAGAAGCAGAAAAATGATCGGCAGAACGAACAGCCCAAGCGAGATAGCGCGATATCGCCAGTAAATGGCGAGGAATGTGAGAGCCAGCAGTAAAGCAAACGATGTCTCGATTTCATGCAAACTGGCTGGGACCCAGTGGTGGGCCAGATTCAACATTTCCGCCAGCCCGACAAAATTGAAAAAGACCGCCGCAACGCAGGCGGGCAGCACCAGTCTGCGCCAGCGGGCCTGTCCGCTCAACACATCGGGAATGACGGCCACGCTGGATGCGCCGAAAAAGACCAGCGCAACCCGTAGCCAGATGAGGTACATAGCCATCGTTCGAGAAGCGCTTTCCTGCGCGCTGATCCAACACATAAGTATATAGCGCAGAGCAGAATTGGCCGCTGTGACGCAGAACACCGTTAGTTCCAACCAGCGCAATCTTCGTGCTCCAGAATCGGAGGCCATGCACAAGGCTTGCCACTCACGATATGCTGACGCTATCCGTGTCGAGCACAACTTCCACTCCCACTGCCGAGCTAACGCCCACGCCGCTGATGCGACAGTATGCCGCAGCCAAGCAGAAGCATCCCGATGCTTTGCTATTTTTTCGGCTGGGGGACTTTTATGAACTGTTCTATGAAGACGCGAGGACCGCCGCGCGCGAATTGCAAATCACGCTGACCTCGCGTGACAAGGAACGTGCCATCCCGATGTGCGGCGTGCCGCACCATGCCGCGGACCAATACATCACACGCCTGCTAAGGCTGGGCCATCGCATCGCCATCTGTGAGCAACTGGAAGACCCCAAACTGACGAAGACCATCGTGCGCCGGGAGGTGACGCGCGTCCTGACCCCCGGCACGGCGATCGATCCCACGCTGAATTCCGAGCAAAACAATTTTCTGGCTGCGTTGTGTCTGGACAATTCTAAAAACGGCCCAAGCGTTGGGCTGGCGCTGCTCGATAATTCCACCGGAGATTTTCGCGCGACGGAGTTCCCCGGCAAGGACATGCGAGATGCGCTGGCGCAATGCGCGGACGAGTTGGCGCGTCTGGCTCCGGCGGAAATTTTAATAACCGACGATGCGAGTGCTCCTGTCGCTCAACTGGAAGAAGCCTTTCGTCACCGCACCGTGACCCACCTGGAATCCTGGGTACTGACTGCGGACTATGCCATCCCACTGCTGCAAAATCATCTTGGAACACGCGAACTGATGGGCTTTGGGCTGGAAGGCCATAACGCTGCCGCTATTGCAGCGGGCAGCATTCTGCATTACCTGCGCGCCACGCAACTGGGGCAGTTGGAGCACATCGACCGCGTGCGTTACTACGAACATAGCGGCTGCCTGCAACTCGACGCTGTCACGGTACGCAATCTGGAACTGGTCGAACCGCTGATGCCGGATGCGCGGCGCAATACGACACTGTTTCACGCGCTCGATTATTGCCTGACACCGATGGGCAAGCGCAAATTGCGGGCGACCATTCTGCGGCCATTGCTGGACCTTTCCGCGATCCATGAGCGCCTGGAAGGTGTGGCCGAGCTGCATGGCAGCTTGCTTCTCCGCGAAGAGTCGCGCGCCAATCTTGCGAACATTCTCGACCTGGAACGGCTGTTGAGCCGCATTTCGCTCGACAGCGCCGGACCGCGCGATTTGCTGGCGCTCGCGCACTCGGCTGCGCGGCTTCCGGCTGTCGCCGCAGGGTTGACGCACCTGCAATCCTCTGTCTGGAAGCGACTGCACGGCTCGCTCGATTGCCTGACGGACCTGCATCACACAATTTGCACGACTCTGGCCGAGCAGCCACCGGTGCATCTGGAAGACGGCGGCGTGATTGCCAGCGGTGTCAGCGCAGAACTGGATGAACTGCGCTCACTGGGTTCGAGCGGTAAGCAGTCCATCGCCGCGATTGAAGAGCGCGAGCGCCAGCGCACCGGGATCGGGTCTCTCAAGGTGCGCTACAACTCGGTCTTCGGCTATTACATTGAGATCACCAAGTCGAACCTGCACAACGTTCCTACCGACTACGAACGCAAGCAAACGCTGGTGAACGCAGAGCGATTCACCACTCCCGAGTTGAAAGACCACGAGCGCAGCGTGCTGGGGGCGCAGGAGCGTTGCCTGGAAATTGAGCGCCGCATCTTTCAGGAGCTTCGCCAGACCATCCTTTTCGCGAGCGCGCGCATTCGCGCCACTGCCGAGTCTGTCGCGGAGATCGACCTGCTCACCTGCTTCGCGCATCTCGCCGCAGCGCGCCAATATGTGCGTCCGGAGGTCGACGATTCCGGCGTATTTGAGGCTCTCGCCGCGCGGCATCCCGTCATCGAATGGCACATGCAGCAGGCGTCCGAGGGCCGCTTCGTGCCAAACAGCATTTATCTCGACACCGCAGGCCCAAGCCTGCTGCTGCTGACCGGGCCGAACATGGGAGGTAAATCCACGTATCTGCGGCAGGCTGCGCTGCTGGTGATTCTGGCGCAGATGGGCTGCTTCGTGCCGGCGCAGCGGATGCGGCTGGGCATCGTGGACCGCATCTACACGCGCATTGGCGCAAGCGACAACGTGGCGGAAGGCCGCTCCACTTTCATGGTGGAGATGACGGAGACGGCGACGATCCTCAACACGGCCACGCGGCAATCCCTGTTGCTGCTGGACGAGATGGGACGCGGCACGGCAACCTTCGATGGCATGTCTCTGGCCTGGGCAACAGTTGAACATTTACATGAAGTATTAGGCGCAAGAACATTATTCGCAACACATTATCATGAACTCACCATGCTCTCCGGGCACCTTCCGCGCCTGAAAAATTTGCGCGTTACGGTGCAGGAAAATCCGACGGGAATTGTCTTTCTCCACACTATTGAAGACGGGGCCGCCAACAAAAGCTACGGCATCGAAGTGGCGCGACTCGCTGGATTGCCGCGCGAAGTGGTGGTGCGCGCCCGCGAAATTTTGCTGAAGCACGAGCGCTCCGAAAAACGCGAGATCGAGTCCAGCCGCGAACCCGACGTGCAGATGACGTTGTTCACCCCGTTGTCGCAACGGGTGGTCGATCAAATCCATGCGCTGGACCTGAATGCATTGACTCCTCTCCAGGCGCTGAATCTTTTGCAGGAGCTGCAACAGGAGGTCCGCGAGGGGCTTCCTGCCACATCTCAGAGCATGAAAGCGTCGCAAACATGAAAGCAACCACTGCACTACGCCATCGCGTTGGGTCGTTGTTGATTGTCGGCGTGGAAGCCACTTCCCTGTCTGCGCTGGAGAATGCGTGGCTGCGTAGTCTCCAGCCGAGCGGCGTTCTTCTTTTCCGCCGCAATATCGAGTCACCGGCACAAATTCATGCGCTCTGGCAACAGACCGCGTCAGCACTGCAACAGCCTTACTTTCGCTGCCTGGACCTTGAAGGTGGCACGGTCGATCGTCTGCGCGATATGGTGGGGCCGACACCTTCCGCAGCGGAAGTTGCAGCGACCGACAGGCCCGCGATTTTTCGCGATCATGGCGCGTTCGTCGGACGCCTGCTGCGCGCGCTTGGGTTCAATGTGGATCTGGCGCCGGTACTCGACTTGGCGTTGGCCGCCGCTCTGCCAGTGATGCGCACCAGGGTCGTTTCAGCAGAGCCTGCGCAGGTGATCGCTTACGCCAAGGCCTTTCTGGAAGGATTGGCAAAGAATGGGGTTCTAGGGTGCGGCAAGCATTTTCCCGGACTCGGCGGCGGTACATTGGATTCTCATCAGGCCACGCCCAGCATTACGCGCACTTGGGAACAAATCTGGCAGCAGGATTTGCTCCCGTATCGCGCGCTGGCCTCCAGCCTGCCAATGGTCATGGTGAACCATGCGGCGTATCCGAAGATTGAGCAGCGAGCGCAGCCAGCCTCGCTTTCACGCTTTTGGATTCAGGATGTGTTGCGCAGGAAGCTACACTATCGCGGGTTAGTGATCTCCGACGATATGGAGATGGGCGGCGTGCTCAGCCATGCATCCCCGGAAGAAGCGGCCATTGCGGCGGTCGCTGTAGGGACGGACTTGCTCGAAATCTGCCAGCGCGCGGACCGCATCCTCAGCACGCATGAAGCGCTATTGCGCGAAGCGGAGAACTCGCCTGCCTTCGCGCGCTGCGTCACCATAGCGGCGGCAAGGGTCGCAAAGGCAAAGCAGCGTCTTCTCGGCAAAGCGCCACTGCCCAGACCGGTTTCCGCGGCGGGATTCAAGGCGCTCCAGACCGCGCAACAGCGCTTGCGAGAAAAAATTGCGCGGGCCACTTCCGGAGGCGCGAAGTGAAGAATTCCAGCAAGTCGATGACCGTCGCCGGGATCATGAGCGGCACTTCCGCCGACGGGATCGATGTCGCTTTGGTCCGAATCAGCCCGCCTCGCCCTTTTGGAACTTCGCCGAGAGATGTTCCCCGGCTTCGTCTACTGGGCCATGTCGCGCTGGCCTATCCAGCAGCGGTCCGGAAGCGCGTGCTGCAAGCGATGAACGCGCCAGAAATCTCCGTAGCGGAGCTTTCTCAACTGCATTGGCGGCTGGGACAGCTTTACGCCGATGCAGTGGAGCGTGCGCTAAAAAAATATCCGATGCGACTGGACCTGATCGGTTGCCACGGGCAGACGATCTATCATCAAGGAACGGCGCGGCGCTATCTGGGTGGCAGCGTGGCCTGCACCTGGCAGATGGGCGAAGCTTCCGTGCTGGCTGCCAGACTTGGCGTTTCGGTGGTTTCGGATTTTCGTCCCGCCGACCTAGCGGTGGGCGGCCAGGGTGCTCCGCTGGTCCCTCTGTTGGACTATGTTGCGTTTCACCATGCCAAACGCAATCGCGTTCTGCAAAATCTTGGCGGCATCGGAAACTTGACGGTGATTCCCGCAAATGCCGCGCCGGAAGATGTCTTCGCCTTCGACACAGGGCCGGCCAACATGGTGATCGACGCCATCATGACAGAATGCTTTCAGAAAAAATATGATGCGCGCGGCGCTACAGGTGAGCGAGGACGAGTGCTGGACTCCGTCGTGAAGGAATGTTTGGAGTTGTCATTTTTTCAGTTGTCGCCGCCTAAATCCGCGGGTCGCGAGGAGTTTGGGCGAGAATTTTCTGCGCGCTTTTTAGCGCAGTGTCGGAAGCATAGTCACCGCGATGAAGATGCCGTCGCCACAGCCACGGCGCTGACCGCGAGCAGTATTGGTCTGGCGTGGAAGCGATATGTACATCCCAAACTCGTAAATGCGCCCACGGATTACATTGTTGCCGGAGGCGGAGCGAACAATCTCACACTGATGAAAATGATTCACGCCGAATTGTCGCCAACGGGAAAGATTTCGCAGCATACGAGCGACGATTTTGGCATGCCGAGCAGCGCCAAAGAAGCAATGGCCTTCGCGCTGCTCGCTTATCAAACATGGCATGGCCTGCCAGGGAACCTCCCTCGCGCAACCGGCGCGCAGCGGCCTGCAATTCTGGGTAAGATCACCTATGCATAAACGCCGCTGGCAGCCGTTTATCGCAGTACTTTGTCTGCTATGCGCGCTGACCGGCTGCAAGCAAAAGCCAGTAGATCCCGATACCGTGACCGTCGTGATTGAGAGCAGCCCTGCGAATCTCGACCCGCGCATTGGGACCGATGCGCAGTCGGAACGCATCGACGAATTGATCTTCGATTCTCTCGTAAAAAAAGACAAAAACTTCAACCTTCAGCCGGACCTCGCAACATCCTGGGAGATGCCCAATCCACTTACGTATGTCTTCCACTTGCGCAGCGGAGTGCAGTTTCACAATGGCCAGGCCCTCACCGCGCGAGATGTGAAGTGGACGCTCGACACGATGCGGGACCACACAATATTGACGGCGAAATATCAGGCGTTTCGCAACGTTGCCACCATTGAAACGCCAGATGTTCAGACCGTCATCGTACACATGCGGCAACCCGATGCGGCCCTGTTATGGAGCCTTTCCGATGGCGCGATTGGCATTGTTCCTTACGGCAGCGGCAGTGATTTTCAACAGCATCCCATCGGTACCGGGCCGTTTCGCTTTGTGCAGCAGGAGTTGGACAAGGAAGTGGTGCTGGAGCGCAATCCGCAGAGTTGGCAGATCGTGCCGAAGGTCCATCGCCTACAGTTTCACGTAGTGCCGGATGCGACAACACGCGCGCTGGAGTTGCAGAAAGGTTCTGCCGACGTGGAGCAGAACGCACTCACGCCGGACATGATCTGGTCGATGCGCAAAAACCAAAAACTGGCCACCGAGACCGTGCCGGGGACTGAGGTGCAATATCTCAC
The DNA here is from genome assembly GCA_021790655.1 of Acidobacteriota bacterium. Lineage (GTDB taxonomy): Bacteria > Acidobacteriota > Terriglobia > Terriglobales > Acidobacteriaceae > JAKAAZ01. Next base: position 18,797 of record JAJYGR010000258.1, read on the forward strand.
CTTCAATCTTCGCGATCCTTATTTGCGCGATGCGCGGGTGCGGCAGGCGATTGCGTTTGCCATCAATCGTACTCTGATTATCGAGACGCTATTTCGTGGACAGGCGGTCCCTGCAGATAGCTTATTGCCGCCGGGCCACTGGGCCTATACGGGAGATGTGGCCCACTACAATTTCGATGCGCAGAAGGCGCGCGAACTGCTCGACACCGCTGGATATAGAACTGGCAGCGATGGCATCCGTTTTCACATCACGATGAAGACCTCCACAGACGAGACGACGCGCTTGATCGCGATGGCGCTGCAACAGCAGTTGCGCGCGGTCGGCATTGCGCTCGATGTGCGCAGTTTTGAGTTCGCCACATTTTATTCCGACATTACGCATGGAGCATTTGCGATGTACGCTCTACGCTGGATTGGCGGCAATGAAGATCCGGACATATTCCGTTACGCTTTTGCCTCTTCCAGCTTTCCGCCGCGCGGGGCCAATCGCGGTGCGTATTCCAATCAGCAAGTCGATCAACTTCTTCAGACGGCGGGGATGGAATCCGATCCAGCGCAGCGGCGTGCCGCTTATGTGCGCGTGCAGCAGATCCTCGCCAGCGAACTGCCCAGCCTGCCTCTCTGGTTCATGAATTCCGTGGTCTTGTATAACCGGAGGCTAAGCGGAGTTGAAGCTTCTTCTTCCGGCAATTTTTATTTTCTGGAGACCACTGTTCCTCATGCGACGCGGTATTGATCCGGCCCTATTCGAATGTGCCGATTTTCTCCCACCCTAGCCGCAAACAACGCGGCGAGGATGGGGCACCCGCAACCATTGATACGCTACTCTTGAGTCTGTATTCAAAGGCTTACCTACGATGGAAAATTTTCGCCTGAAAGTATTTCGCGCCGTCGCCGCGCACTTGAATTTTCGCCGCGCATCGGAAGAGCTATCGCTGACGCAACCGGCGGTGACCCAGCAAATCCACACTTTGGAAGATGAGGTTGGAGTCGCGCTCTTCGACCGTACTGGCGGACGTGTCCAGTTGACGCCTGCCGGGGCGGTCCTGCTGCCTTATGCGGAGCGGCTTGCCACCTTGTCGGAAGAGGCGATGGAAGCCGTGGCTGCGTCGAGCGACAACACTGTCGCCGAATTGACCGTCGGCGCATCGCAGACCAACGCGCAGTATATTCTTCCGCGCGTGCTGGGGGCATTTCAGCGCGAGCATCCGAAACTCAAGGTGCGGGCGCTGAGCAACAACACGGAGGATGTGCTGCAGGCGCTGGCGGAACGGCGCATCGGAATCGCTTTGATTGAAGGCCCCTCCCTGCGGCGGGACGTGAAGACACAGGCATTTATGGAAGATGAACTGCTGCTGGTGACGCCGCCGGACCATCCCTGGGCGGGGAAAGAGATCGCTGCGGAACAACTCCGGCAGGCATCGCTGCTGATGCGCGAGATTGGCTCCGGCACTCGGCGCGTCGTCGAACAAGCATTGCAAAAAGCCGGGATTGCTCCGCGTCAATTGCCGATCGTCCTGACTCTGGATTCGACGGAGGGACTGGTGAGCGGGGTCGAGGCGGGCCTGGGAATCGCGTTCGTATCGCAATGGGCGGTCCGCAACCAACTGGCGTTGCGCACGCTGGCGGTCGCTCATTTGAAAGATATACGCATCCTGCGCGTGCTGTCTGTCGCCTATCCAGCAGGCCCGACGCCCGGCGGAACGGCGGGCAAGTTTCTACGATTTATGACCACACGCGCCGGCAAGGTGCTTTTGGACTCTCTGCGCCTGCATGAAGGGAAAGCTTCCGCGCGCCCAGCACAAGGCAAATAGAGATGGAGGCAAGCTAGACTGCCACGGCTACTCTCTCTGTTATACGCGGCTCGGTATTGAGATCGGCGGCTGGCGGGGCTTCTTCTCTGGGTGCGATCACACCGATGATCGCACAGAAGAAGGCGCGGCATTTACCGAACCCGCCTCGTCTCTATCTTGCTCTCAGGTACTCCAAGGGAGTGACAATGCGCGATCCCTTGTACGTGCCGAGGGTCAGCAAATCCTTGTCCCCCGCAACCAGGAAATCCGCTTTCGCAAGAGCGGCACACTCCAGACGCGCACAATCTCCACAAGGCATGGTTGGCTCCCCGATCAATGGAAACTACTTCGGCACCCAAAGCTGCCCAGCCTGCAAAACCACACCACACCGACTTCGTAGAACCTGTGGTTCACGTAGCGCTCACATGTTTTATTTGTGTGGAGATTGTTATTTTAGCTTGCCATAGGCCCAGACGGACGGCTCACAGCAGCCTTCTGCGGCCAGCTTGTTGGCCCCATCACATCGTTGACAAGCTCGAAGACATCGTTCATGAAGGAGGGCGGATAGCTGACAGCAACCTGTCCCGCTGGATTCCCCAGAGTCTGTGCAACTTCGTTCCAACGCATGAGTGGAGAAGTAACCGGCATCGTAACCAGACGACGAGCAGGCTCCGGCTTGAGGAAATAGACTGCCCATAGGGCGATCGCGGACAAATTGACAACTTCTAGTAACACACTTGCTGCACTGCCTATGCTGTAATGATAGGCAAAGAGAGCTGAGTGGACGAGGTTGCCAGTCGCCATTAAAGCAAAGCCAAAGGTGACTCCAAAGATTCGGCTACTATACGAAACGCCTAATGTCTGGGAAGCAATTGTAAGGAATGCGACCATACAAAGGGCCAAAACGCTCTGTGAGCGCGCGAGCACCTGAGCTGATGCTAAAAGAAGGCTCATACTACTGGTATGAGGCGTAATGCTGGCTGCGAAGGCAAGAATAACAGAGACGGCGAGCGCCCAGAAGAAAATTGGGCGGCCAAGTTTTTGCACGCCGGGAACAGAGCGGACAGCATGGCGGAACATCTCATGCAAAACGCGTAATACTAGAATGGAGTTGATGGCGAAACTGGGCCAATAGGTGTAGAAATATGCTTCGTATGTATGCAGGCCATTCGCCAAGTGCAGCCGATGCAGACTACCCGCAGCAAGCAGGAGCGCATCCGATGCCGCCCAAAAAATCAACAACTGCCATAAGGCCGGATAAATTCTGTTTTTCTGTACACGGTAGATACAATACAGCGCCGTCAGCAGAAAAAGAATTTCAGCCGCGAGAGGTATAGCAAAATGTAGCCATGTCGTCATATGCGAACTCCACCTGCTCGGGCAGAATACCCTAGGAGAAGCGCAATGGCAAGAATTAAATTTTCTAAATCACATCAATATGCTAGATTTCCCAAAAAGGGATGCCTGTCATATCCATATTAATTAAAAGACTCGCGTTAAAATCCGCACGTCGACGAGCCAGGTTCGCAGGTTGGCATGGGCGCAGCGCTATTGCTGGCAACCATGGTCGTTTTGCTGTTCGTCGAGGTAGATTTGGAGGCCAGCATGTGGTCGGCAGCGAAGCCAGTGATGAGCATTCCGAGAACGAGGGCGCGAACGGCGATTTTCATGATTATTTATCCTTTAGTAATATTTTCAAATTAGCGCTTGGTGCGCTTGACAAGTTCGAGTATACTGATTGGATCAACTAAGTCCAGCATTCTCAATAATATACCCCTATATCTATGCTTTGAATTACCGAAGTAACAGGTAACCTAGTCCTTACCTAGGGCAAGAATATTCCCCGTTTTTGAATTCAACCCGAAAACTGCCGGTTTTTATAGAACTGGATCGTCGTCCTTACCGGCGTATTTGCTCCGAGCACATTGAATGATCCCTTAAATAAACAGTTCTAAAACATTGCTTGCAGATTAATGCGGCTTCACCCGGACAACCCAATCCCAGGCGAGAGAATCTAAATCAATCCGTATAACGTAAAGCGTAAAGTAGGTCTCTGAATGTTAACTGCACGTCCCTTCCCAGATCTCAACTCGTCGTTTACCCGCCTATCTGAAGAACGTCCATGGGAATTACGTTGTAAAATTTGGGGAACCTCAAAACTCTGGCTGCATTTTTCTTAAGCAATTCCAATGCCATTCCGGATTGTTTCGTTCGAGTCGATCTATGACCTTCCTGAGGACTAAAGACCAAAAATGAGCTGGCTTTCCCACCTGTTATGAGCCCTTCTAAGGCGCTTTACAGGCTTCTTTCCTGGTCGGCAGCATGATAAAGTAGGTAGTAGTCCTTCTTCGGATCAATCCTTTCTGAATCAACCTTTTGCCCGAATTATGGGCAACATTTCAAGAACGGTCCTCCCAAGAATGGATTCCCATGCCACTAATAGCTTTTACCGGAGCCCCATGGCAGAAAAAGCACTTGCTAGCGAAGAGATGATGCAATCCCCCTTAGACGCCGCGACCCTGGCCATCGAGGCTGCCAATTCCGCGACCCGCCAGCGCGCCAGCGACAATTACACTGGGGACAATATTAAGGTGCTTGAGGGTTTGGAGGCGGTCCGCCTGCGTCCGGCCATGTATATCGGATCGACCGGCGAAATGGGTCTGCACCACCTGGTTTACGAAGTCGTGGACAATTCCGTGGATGAGGCCCTGGCTGGCCACGCTACCCGGGTGGATGTGACGATCCACGTCGATAATTCCATAACCGTTGTGGACGACGGACGTGGCATTCCTGTCGATGAGATGACGCTGCCCAATGGAGAACGCGCTCCGGCAGTGCAGGTGGTGCTGACCAAGCTCCATGCGGGCGGTAAGTTTGACGCCTCTAACTATAAAGTTTCCGGTGGCCTGCATGGCGTTGGTGTCTCGTGCGTGAATGCATTGAGCCAGGAATTAGAGGTGGAGATCTGGCGCGATGGCCACACCTACGAGCAGGAGTATTCCTGCGGCGCGCCAGTCAGCAAGCTACAGCAGACAGGGACCAGCAAGAAGCGCGGAACGAAAGTCCACTTTTTACCCGACAGGAGCATTTTTACCGTCACGGAATACAACTATGACACGCTGGCGCAACGGCTGCGCGAGCTGGCCTTCCTGAATAAGGGGCTGGAAATTTCGCTGACGGATGAGCGCACAACAGATCCAAAGACTGGCGAAGCCAAGCGCACCGACTTCAAATACACCGGCGGGATTGCCGAATTCATCAAACATATCAACCGTGGGAAGCAGACGCTCCACGAGAAGCCAATCTACATGGAAGCCGAGCGCGACAATGTCGTGATGGAAATCGCGCTGCAATATAACGACGGCTATTCGGAAACGGTCTTCACCTTTGCCAACAACATCAATACGGTGGATGGTGGCACACATCTTTCCGGGTTCCGCACAGCGCTGACGCGCACCATCAACGCAGCCGGCCAGCAGATGGGGCTGTTCAAAGATCTGAAAGAAAATCTCTCTGGCGACGATGTGCGCGAAGGACTGGTGGCTGTCATCAGCGTAAAACTGCCCCAACCGCAATTTGAAGGGCAGACCAAGGGCAAACTGAACTCCGACATCAGCGGCACAGTGCAGGCATTTTTGAACGAGCGACTGGGGATGTTCCTGGAGCAGAATCCACCCATAACGCGCCGCATCATCAATAAGGCAATCGAGGCCTCGCGCGCCCGCGAAGCGGCCCGCAAAGCCCGCGACCTTACCCGCCGCAAAGGCGCATTGGATGGCGGAGGACTGCCGGGCAAGCTGGCGGATTGCAGCGAGCGCAGGCCGGAACGCTGCGAGCTATATCTTGTCGAGGGCGAGTCGGCAGGCGGAACAGCCAAGCAGGGCCGCGACCGGCGGTATCAGGCCATTTTGCCGCTCAAGGGAAAAATCCTCAACGTGGAAAAAGCACGATACGACAAAATGCTGGGCCACGAAGAAATTCGCGCCATGATTACCGCGCTGGGTTGCGGCATAGGCAAGGACGACTTTGACGCCAGCAAACTGCGCTACGGCAAATTGATTCTGATGACCGACGCCGACGTGGATGGCTCACATATTCGCACCTTGCTGCTGACATTTTTCTTCCGCCACATGACGGAACTGATCAAGCGCGGCCACGTTTACATTGCCCAACCACCGCTCTATCGCATCAAGAAGGGCAAGTTTGAGCAGTACATCAAAGACGACCGCGAATTTGTCAGCGTGATGGTCAAACGCGCCTCCGACGGCATGGTGGTGCGCTACGGCGCTGGAGCAGCGCGGCTGGAAGGATCGGCATTGACGCGCTTCATGACCCATTTGAATGAATATTTGGGATTTTTCGACAAAGTCGACAAGCGACTGCGAAATGACGAAGTGACCAGCCTGCTCGCGAAGCTGGAACTACTCAAACGTGCAGACTTTGAAGGTCAGGCGGAAAATCCTCCACAAAAGATGATCAAACTGCATGCAGCTCTGCAATCTGTCGCGGCCAAGTACCAGTTTAAAGCGGTTGGACAGCCTGTTTACGATGAAGAGCACCAGACGTATTCTCTGCGCTTCACGGATGCGCAGGGAGCGGAACGCCGCATCGACTGGACGCTGGCCACCTCGCCGGAATATCGCCAGATGATGGCGAAATATAACCAGATCAAAGACCAGCTTGAAGGACCGTTTCTCATTGAATATGCAGCCAAGACAGCGGCCCCTGCGGAAGAAGCCGACGCGGAAGCAGCCGGAGAAATGACCGTAGAAGCCGGGGCGAAGCAGCCAGCCGCCAAACGGGCAGCCAAGGCCCCGCAAGACCCCGTGGAAAAATATTCTCCCCGAGAGTTGTTCGAATATGTCATCGAACAAGGGCGGAAAGATTATCAGGTACAGCGCTACAAGGGCCTGGGCGAAATGACCAGCGCACAACTCTGGGAAACCACGATGGACCCCGAACGGCGCACGCTGTTGCAGGTCAAACTGGAAGACCTGGCAGAGTCCGAGCAGATTTTCTCCACGCTGATGGGAGAAGACGTAGAAGCGCGTCGTAAATTTATTGAAGACAATGCGTTGGATGTAAAAAACCTGGACATTTAATGGCGCAGGTTGCGATCAGTTGAATCACATCGTCATCTGGCACTATGCCCCAAAGTAGTGGCGTGGAGATCGCATGATTGCTTTCAAAGTCTGGCGAGGCCAGGTCAGGTTGCTCAGAAACTCATCCTTGTTATTTATCGTGGCGTTTACGCTGGTATGTTGCTTCCCATTGCGAGCGCAAGGGAATGCGCTCCAGGTAAAAATCGATACGGGGACCCTGGAAGGGATCTCGTTCGGTACACTTCCGCATTCTGCCGCTTTTCTTGGTATTTCCTACGCTGCTCAACCGGTGGGAAACTTACGCTGGAAACCACCACAACCACCGCCAGGCTGGTCGGGCGTGAGGAAGGCTTTCACATACGGACCTGCCTGCCCACAAAATCCAAGTCCATGGCTGCCAGAAATGCTCGGTCGCAGAAAAATGATGACCGATGAAGGTTGCTTATATCTCAACGTCTGGACAACGAATTTATCGCAAGAAGCCAAGGCCCCCGTCATGGTGTGGGTGCATGGCGGCGGCAACGTGGAAGGCTCGGGAGAATGGCCTCCACTTGGCGAGACCCTCGCCAAAAAAGGTGTGGTTGTCGTCAGTATCAACTACCGCTTAGGCGCACTCGGTTTTTTGGCCCTCCCAGCGCTTTCCGCAGAGTCGCCCCACCATGTTTCGGGGAATTACGGCCAGTTGGACCAGGTGGAGGCATTGAAGTGGGTGCAACGGAATATCAGTCGCTTCGGGGGCGATCCGAATGACGTTACGATTTTTGGCGCCTCGTCAGGCGCGCTTGATATTTGCGATCTAATGGCTTCGCCGCTTGCTGTTGGCCTGTTTCAAAAAGTTATTCTGCAAAGCGGTGTATGCGTGGATTCTGTCTTTCCGCCTCTCCATCGGGCGGAAGCAAATGGCGCCCTGCTGGCGAACGATGTAGGGGTGCAGGACAATTCGCGCGCACTGGAAAAACTCCGCGCATTACCGGCAGAACGCGTACTTGAGGCGGCGGCCCGCGATCCACATCTCGATCTGGAACCAGTCGTCGACGGATGGTTTTTTAGAGACCAGCCCGCAGTGACATTCGCAAGAGGAAAACAAATCAGGGTTCCCGTCATTGTCGGCAGCAACGAGGATGAAGTTTCGATCTTTGCCAGCCCAATTGTCGGAGGCAAATCGTATCGACCGAAGACAGTAACCGAATATCGCCAATGGCTTCGACACAAGTTCAATGTCTATGCGGATGAAGTCTTCGCGGACTATCCCGTGCATACCGATAATGATGTCGCAAAAGTATTTCGGAAGATGGATACCGATTTTGACTTTGGTTTCGGAGCGCGCCTGTTAGCGCTGGATACGGCTCGCATAGGAGAGCCTGCTTTTCTGTATCACTTCACCTATGTGGGCGCAGGAAAGTTCGCCGCTCTGGGAGCGTTTCATAGTGAAGAAAGCATGTTCTTAAGTAAAAAATATTGGACGAGTTGGATTGCCCGGCCTTACGACAAGAAGCTGTCCGATGCGATTATCGGCTATTGGGTGCAGTTCGCTAAAACGGGAAATCCGAACGGACCCGGACTCCCCACGTGGCCGGTTTACAGCCCCACAACTGACCTCTGCCAGGAATTGGGACAGCGAATAGGGACGAAATCCGTACCGCGCTCCGAACGGTTTGAAGTTTTCCAGCGTATCTTGACATCCCGTCTACAGAAGACTCAAGAATGAGATAGTTCCCTGTGAGCTATACGTTACTGTGGAAGGAATCTTCAGCAGAAACCATGATCCGTATCGTCTTCGCACACCAACTGCTGCGAAGGCTTGCATAGTTTTTAGATATGCTTTTAGAGAGTTCGGCCTCTGTTCGTATCTTTCTGAGCAATTTCCAGCGCCAACACAGCATATCCTGTAGCGGCGTCGCTCATAAAACGGCCCACGTCACTCTCTGGATCGCGCTTTGCGTTCAGCGAAGAAGCACGCCAACTGCCGTCCTTCACCTGGTGTCGTTTAAGCCACTCCAGTCCACGCTCCAGCATCTTGTCGTGGGGACCCATCCCAGATTCCTCCAGCGCCAGAACAACCAGACCAGTCGCACATCCATCGCTTTCCGGCGTCTTATCTAGCCATTTCCAATTCCAACCGGATTGCCGATTCAGGGAGGAAAGCGCCCAGCCGCCGTCGCTCTGCTGAAGGTTTCCGATCTCCGCAAGCAGTTTCGTTCGCTCAGCATCGTCCAGCAATTCTGGCATGCGAGCGGATGCCCACAAAACGTAGAGTTGATTCATCAAGGGCTGCACCGCGTACTGGCGCTGTAGATAAGCCAGCAGCCGCTCTAAATGTTTGCCAACGCCCGGCCCAGCAGCATAATGATCCGGAGTATTTCCCAGAGCTACTGCCAGCAACGCCGCACCCTGGTAGCCAGACTTCGCCGACTCCCAAGGGGCCAGATGGAAGTCCTGCCATTTCCACCCGCCGGCATTCGGGCCCGTTTTCTCCTGTAGCGCCCAAGCCTCGTCAAAGGCACTCCGTGTAATCGGACGCAGATGCTCTTGCCCCGCGTCGTAGCTTGCGAGGATCACGGCATTCAGCACCGCTTCAGTAGCATGAGACTGCGCCGTTTTACCGGGTCCGTATGCAGCATCGGAGTAAAACGGGGTCATCTCCGACCAGTGGTCCACGCGCTTCTCCACACTGCCGATCATTGTCTTCTCAGGCGTTGTCATTCCCGTCCGGCCCAACTGCCGTTGCAGTACTGGTTGTGCCAGTGCATACGGTACAACTGTGTGACAGGAGATGCAGATTGTCCCGTGATCTTCCTGCGCTGGTGGCCAATTTTGCCACCAAACCTCACGGTCCTCCAGGTAGCTCGCAGCCGCCTCAGGATTCCAAGTCGCGAAATATGATGCAGAGGCGGCTGCGGAAGTCTTACGTGCTCGTATTGCGCTCCAGATACCGAATCCGGAGAGGCACAGGGCCAGCAATATAAATATGTACAACGCTCTGATCTTCATTCCTTTTCTCACTGGGTCCTTGGGCTTCGCCCCGTCAAGATATTCCGATCGAGAGGCGTCCTATAAAATCACTTAGAGCCGGACGATGACCGTCTTTACTTCGGTATATTGCTGCAGTCCATACTCGCCCAGCTCACGTCCAGTCCCTGATTGCTTGAATCCGCCGAACGGAGCTCTGGTATCCAGGATGTTGTAGCAATTCACCCATACCGTACCAGCCCGCACGCTATTCGCGATCGCTTGCGCCTTTTTGATGTCGCGGGTCCAGACACCTGCCGCCAATCCATAAATCGTATGGTTTGCACGTGCGATAACTTCCGCGAGGTCCTTGAATGGAATCACGCTCATCACGGGTCCGAAGATTTGTTCACGGGCAAGGTTCCACGCCTGCATCAGCATGGGATAATTCCAAGGAATGATCTGGCCGACTACGCCAATGGGTTCATGCCTTGTGTAGCAGAAGAAGTCGCCATCAATGGGGATGGTCTTCCCCTGAACCTTGTCGGCCCATCCTGCGAAATACCGATAGCAGGCAATCGATTTGGCAACATCTACTCGCCTTGCCACGGAGACTGGCTTCCCATTATCGAGAGACTCAAGCCGCGCGAGTTCGTCAGCATTTTTCTCGATAAGGTCGGCGAGAACTTAGAGCAGGCGTCCGCGCTCAGAGGCGTGCATATTCCGCCACGGTTCTTGTTCGAAGGCTTTGCGTGCTGACTGTACGGCTTTCTCCACACCGGCGGCATCGGCTGCGGCAACCTGACATATCTCCTCGCCGGTGGAGGGATTGAGCGTCGCAAAAGTCTTGCCCGACTCGCTTGAAACCCAGCGATTGTCGATCAGAAGCTGAGTCGCCGTAGGGGTGACAGTAGTTGCAGTGGGGGCTGGCGGAGCCGACAGCATAAGCAGGAGCCTCTTTCCTACCTTATACATACGTTAAATTGTGATCTACACTTGGACGAGTTCCACATCGGAGCCTCAGTACTCCGGCACGGTCGAACCGAAAGGAACCTATGGAGATGTCAACATCCGATCTGGCAGCGGCTGATCGGCAGTATCAGATTCATTCATTACACCATCCGGTGGATCTCTCTGATCCCTTAATTTACGTCCGAGGACATGGCGTAACAGTTTGGGACGTCGAAGGGAAGGACTACATCGACGGACTCTCGGGACTCTGGAACGTAAACGTAGGGCATGGCCGAACCGAACTCGCGGACGCAGCGGCAGCACAGATGAAAAAGCTGGCATACTTTTCAGGGTATGCTGGTTCGTCGAATATTCCCTCCATCGCGCTGGCACAACGTCTCGTTGAAATCGCACCAGGTATGGACTCGGTCTTTTTCACGTCAGGCGGGGCCGAAGCGAACGAATCTGCATTCAAGACCGCGCGTTATTACTGGAAGGTGCAGGGTAAGTCCGACAAGATAAAAATTATCGGGCGCATTCACGGCTATCACGGAGTGACCCTGCAGGCGATGAGCGCGACCGGCATCGCCCCATACTGGAAAATGTTTGGGCCGCTGGCTCCTGGCTATCTTCACATCCCGACCTGTTATCCATACCGCTTTGAGGGGGCAATATCCGATGAAACCGTTGGCCAGGCGGCGGCGCGCGCACTGGAGGAAGCAATTCTGCGCGAAGGCCCCAGCACCGTCGCTGCGTTGATCGGGGAGCCGATCCATGGCTCAGGCGGGGTGATCTATCCGACTGACGATTACTGGCCGCTAGTGCGCGAAATCTGCACCCGCTACGATGTACTGCTGATTGCAGATGAAATCATCACAGGCTTTGGCCGTACTGGCCGCTGGTTCGCTTTGGAACATTGGAACGTGAAGCCGGACATTCTTTCCTTCGCCAAGGGTATTACTTCCGGGTATGTTCCCCTGGGCGGAATTATCATGACGCAAAAGATCAGGGAGTCTATTGAATCGGTCGAACCTGCGAACAGATGGATGCACGGCTACACGAACTCAGGACATCCGACCTGCTGCGCCGTTGCCCTGAAGAATATCGAAATCATTGAACGCGAAGGCCTGATAGAGAACTCGAAGAAAATGGGAGAGGTCCTCTTCCGCGCCTTAAAAGATACATTCGACGACCATCCAAATGCTGGAGACATTCGCGGAGGTACGGGGCTTCTAGCAGCCGTGGAATTCGTACAGGACCGCGAAACTAAGAGAAACTTTGCCACCGACAGAAAGATCGGTTCCCGCCTACAGGCTGAGATGAGGAAGCGAGGCGTCGTCACACGGACGCGCCCATCCGCGGGAAACCATCCTGCGCAGGGCGACGAAGTTCTTTTCGCGCCACCGTTGATTGTCACCGAGGAGGAGATTTACAGGCTGGTCAGCGTGTTGCGCGAAGCAGTCGAGGCAGTGCTTGGCTCAGGCTCGTAGAGTAAACTGCGAATGAGACACATCAGTCTCTTCGGTTACAAACGGCATGGAACCATCGACTCCTCCACGCGCTACCACGGCGAGCTTACCGCCCTTCAACCGTTGTTCCTTCTTTGCGCATATATACTCCAGCCAATTTCTGTAGATGCATGTAGTTGTCGAGCGCCAGGTATTTTCGATACTCGCGTTCTCCAGAATCCTGAAGACTTCCCCCAGGACTTCTTCACGCGGGCGGGTCCTGGACTCCTGCTGTAGGGTCGTCAATGCAGTCGCAGTATCGCGGTCGAAATAGTCCCGCGGCATCGAGGGAGAAGTATCTGTTTCTCCTCTGAGATAACGTCCGACATCCCTGCGATATTCAAGCAGCAATGTATTGGATTCGTACTCCGGATGGCCCTGAAAAAAGACAAACAGGCTGTTTTGCCGCTTAGTAAACGTATCCACACCAATGCCTACGGCTCGCGTGAGGATTCGATATCCGCAAGCCGTCAATTCGTCTTCCGGTATACCATTCCATCGGGAATGCGGAATCTTGAAGCGTGACGGCGCGCAGATCGGAA
>JAJYGR010000065.1 GCA_021790655.1 Acidobacteriota bacterium
TCATCGCGGGGCCAACTCTTGCTGCGATTCTAACTCGCAGAGCTACGACCAATACGTTCGATCCAGCGTCCGATATTGGATCGCTTCCGCCAGGTGTTTCACAGCGAGGTCGGCCTGGTCTTCAAGATCGGCAATCGTTCGCGCCACTTTCAAAATGCGGTCATGCGCGCGGGCGCTCAGACCCTGCTGCTGCATCGCCCGTTCCAGCAGGCGCTCGGCATCGGACGACAGCTCGCAGTATGAGCGAATCTGGCGGGTGCTCATCTGTGCGTTGCAGAAAATGTGCTCCGTGGCCCCGGCAAACCGGTTGGCCTGGCGTTTCCGCGCCGCCAGCACGCGGTCGCGAATCTGCTCCGAGCCTTCCGCCGCGGAACCGCCGCGCAACTCCTTATATTGCACTGCTGGTACTTCAATGTGGATGTCGATGCGGTCCAGCAGCGGGCCAGAGACCTTCGCCACATAGCGCTGGATCATCGGCGGCGTACACATGCACTGGCGGGATTTGTCGTTGAAGTAGCCACAAGGGCAGGGATTCATCGCCGCCGCCAGCATAAACCTCGCCGGAAAACTGAGCGACATCGAAGCCCGCGCAATGGTGACGTGGCCATCTTCGAGCGGTTGGCGCAATACCTCCAGCACGTTGCGGGGAAACTCCGGCAGCTCATCCAAAAACAACAGGCCGTTATGCGCCAGCGAAACTTCGCCGGGTCGCGGAATCGCTCCGCCGCCGATCAGTCCCGCATCGGAAACTGTATGATGCGGCGAGCGAAAGGGTCGCTGCGTCACCAGCCCGGTCTCGCTATTCAGCACGCCCGCGACGGAATGGATCTTCGTCGTCTCCAGCGCCTCTTCAAAGTTCAGCGGGGCCAGAATTCCCGGCAGCCGCTTGGCCAGCATGGTTTTGCCGGAGCCGGGCGGCCCGATCATCAAAATGTTGTGTCCTCCGGCGGCGGCAACTTCCAAGGCGCGCTTCGAGGTCTGCTGGCCGCGCACATCGCGAAAGTCCAGATGGAAATGCTGCATCTCGTTCAGCAGTTCCCGCGTGGCCACACGGATCGGCTGCGCGTGGATGCCTCCATTGGCTGCGGCGTTCAGCATCTCGCGCACTTCCAGCAGGGTATGCACTCCGTAGACATCGACGCCTTCGACGACTGCCGCCTCGCGGGCATTCGCCGCCGGAATCAGCAGGTTCTTGATGCCGCGTTCCCGCGCCGCCACGGCAATCGGCAGCATCCCCTGCACCGGGCGCAGACCGCCGTCGAGTCCAAGTTCGCCCACCAGTAGAAAATTGCTGAGGTCGCGCAGTTGCAGGCTGCCATACGCGCCTAGAATCCCGATGGCCATCGGCAAGTCAAAGCCGGAGCCTTCTTTTTTCTGGTCGGCGGGTGCCAGGTTGATGGTGATGTGCGTCGGCGGAACATCGAAGCCGGAATTTTTGATGGCCGCGCGCACGCGGTCGCGGCTCTCGCGCACCGCAGCGTCGGGCAGGCCAACCGTGTGAAAGTGGTCCTCCGTCGTTTTAATGCCGGAAAAATCTACTTCCACGTCGATAATGTTGGCATGAATGCCATAAACAGCAGCGCTAAACGCTTTGAAAAGCATGGGGGAGTTGGCCTGTCATTCGTGGCGTGAGTATAGCATCTCAAGCCAGACCCAGCAGCGCGATGCAGGCGACACTTTTTCTCAAAATCCATGAGCTAACGTCGAAGGCGCTTGCGCAGCCAATAAACGATTACGCTGCAGAAGGGCCTGAGTTCGGCGGCACTTGATTCGCCATTCCACTCTCGCAACTGCCTCTCCCATGTCGCTCGCGGGATTTCTTCTCGCTTTTGCAGAGCCTGTATGAATGCCTTGAGTACGGCCTTTCGATTATTGACTAGGAATGCGACATTTAGGTTGAGTACGGAATTCAGTTCGGAGTCGAAACCTGGATCGGAGGATGAAATTCGTCCGTTTAACTCAAAACGGATGAGGTCTTCCACTCTATGCATCGGGTTTGCTGGATTACGAGATAGGTGTTTGTCACCTTTATATGTATCGCAGCACTGATCGCTTCTTGGCTGGCTCTCATTTCCCCTACAAGCGCCAAGCAGGTTGGAATAATCTAGTTGCTCCGTGGTGTGCCCTGCTTGAGAATGCCAGTGTTCGATCTTCATATCGTCGACAGTGGCTCGAATGCGCGACAGACAATAGCAACATATGCCCCGTTGCTCGTCTACCAAACACTCTCTCAACATGTCTTTTTCGAGATAGTTCTCATAGTCGGCATAAGGTGTCGAACGATGTTGTGTAAGACTTAAAGGTTCCTTTCCCTTGTCGATTCCTCTCATGCGGTAGATTCCAGCAAATTGATCAGCGTGTTCGCTCCTGTGACTTCCGGGTCATCTTCGCCCAGCTTAGCTTCAACTTCCTTGAGAATCTTCTTTGCATCTTCAAGGTCTTCTTTGTCGATCGCCTTAGACAACTTTGAAAGGAGCACCTCAATGTCTGCGTTACGCGGGCTGGCGTGCATCACTTCTGTGAGAATGCGACTGGAATCAATACCGAAAGAGCGCACGGGTGTTGTGACCTTACCTTGGGTAAGGACCCTAATTTCGTTAGGCAGCGCCTCCCCAATCAGTTGCGGCGAGTGCGTGGTCGTTATAAATTGAATTTCTGAAAAAATTCGTTTCAGGTCATGGATTACCCTACGCTGCCATTTTGGATGAAGATGAAGATCAAGTTCATCTATGAGGACAATGCCCCTAGTTTGCTTAAGTACGCTGTCCCCGAGGTGTGGGTTCAGAGTTATAGCCCGCTTGACTAAATCGCCGACGAGAGTGAGCATGATACGTTGCCCATCGCTAAGATTGCGGAACATCTGCTCACCTAAGCGATCCATCGTAACGATAAGCTCCTTATATCGTTCATCCCAATAGAGTGATACTGCCCCTTCGACGCACTCGATGATGGCTCTTTGCATAACACGCCAAGCGATCGTCTCTTCGCCACGCTGTTGACCAACGGATACCTGCGCTCGAATCCAGTCAAGCAATGCAGTTTCCTGAATCTCGAAGAAATTGCAGTCACGGTAGCCGTCGAGCCTCGAAGGCGACAGAGCCTTAGATTCTTCCTTCCTCTTATTTCTTGAATGGCGTGATTCGTACCATAGCCTTTCCGTGCCATAGCTACAGATGAGGGGAATACTAACCTGCTCCCCCGCTCGCACCCTGCGACCCGTTTCGCTCGCGATTGTCGTCAATTCCTTCGCTTCTAACGAGGTGGTTCTCCCTTGCTCATGGGTCAATTCTCTTGCCCAGATCAATTCGTGGCCCATTACGAATCCGCGCACTTCGAGACGCGCGGGAAACTGCTTTTCAAAGGAAACGCTGTCGAGGTGCGGAAAAGCAACGACGCGAACCTGGTCCGTATCAATACCGCCCGCTTTTTCGGATCCCTTCATCCCAAGAAACCAGCTATCTACTGCAATCGAAAGTGCGTCAAGGACAGAGGTTTTCCCCGTAGCGTTATCGCCGACCAGAAGATTGAAATGCGGGTCGAAGTCCAGCTCGCATGACTCAAAGCCATTGAAATTCCTGATTGTCAGACGATCAATTCGCACTTGGGCATCCTCAAAGTGTTCGGAGAACTTAGTTTATCGCACTGGATATAGGGAGGCTACACCATTACGTACGACGCATATGTGGTCAACTAGGCTCGCGTACCATCGGCTATCCGGAGTTTATTCATAACCGGAGTCAAATGATGCAAAATCTTTAGTGATCAACTATTCGACCGAAGCAGCCCTACGCATGGATTTGTGAACTCAATCCCTGCGTATTCAAATGCAGGCCAGCACAGCCTGCTCCGAATTATGCTGATTCATCGAATGACTGCTCCACGACATCATCTTCTTTCTTGCCGAGAACAAGGATCGGGTCATGCATCCGATCATCGACGTCCATGAATCGTCCCGGATCGTAAGGAACACGGACTGCGGCGTCGAACGAAAATGCTGTAAAAAATGTCGCGGAACTCGCCTACTTGCAGTTCGGTCGCTCGACGGGTGAAAGCGCCGTCAACGTAAAAGCATCCGGGTAACTGTACGCGTGGCCGATGGCATCGGAGTGCCGTTCAAACTCAAACCACGGCAACAGCGCCTCATTCTGCGGATGGTACGTGTAGTGATTCAAGGTCACTGGATAGGTTGCGTTGGGAAGGCCTTCAATGACGTCGCCGTCCTCCAGAACGTCCTCGCAGTTGCCGTTGGGAGACAGCCACCAGGGAGTGATGCCGTGAATCCCGTCACCGGCAATGAACGGGTCGTTGAAGGTTTCCGCAATCTCATGGCTGACCGCCGTTACGTCCTTCGGGCCGGAGCTGAACGTCCCCGGCGTGATCCAACTGGAGTAGTTCAGAACATACCCGCGTGGCGCGTTGCCACGGCTGGCTGTACCAGGCTGGTAATCGACGGTGTGAAATCCGAGGATGCAGCAGTTCCTGGGATTGCCAACGTAGAGATATGTATTGGGAAAGAGGAAGGTGGAAATGTCCCGGGTCGCGATCTCACCGGAAATTTCGGCATTTCCCGCGGGGGTTGAAGAGTCCGCCGTACCTGTGGGCAAAAACAGACTCGAGAATTTGCTGTAGTCGATCAGAACAAAGGCGCAGCAGCTTCCATCCGCATTCAGCGCATAGTAATACGAGCCGTAAGGAACCTTCATCACGTAATTGGCGGCCACGACAGGAGCAAGGAGCGTGTGCCAGCGGCCTTTGGCTCCATGGTGGAACTCGGCGCGCATCACAGCGTCGGTAAACTGAGTGGGCTGCTTGCTGCTTGAATAACGGGCATTCTGGAAGATGGGAGAATTTACGACCGGCTGCACATACTGGGTCGCGTCATAGTAAAGCGGATGGCCGTTGTAGTTGGCCAGGATCCCGACCGGTGCAAGCAGTTCAATGGAAACGGGAATGATGGGAGCGCGGAAGGTCATGGTCTGGTTTCTATCGGGAGGCAGTCCGACCATGGTGTAGTACCAGTGGTGCTGGAACTTGCCAGTCGGCCCGTAGCCGCCAGTTTTGTAACTTCCCTCAAAGTTGACGATGGAGTCGACACGAGTTATACCGGCTTGCTTGTTCGCATTCAAATTCTTTAGGTTGGACTGCCTGGCTATCATCGTTACATGCATGGTTTGAAGGGCGGATGCATCCAGCCGGTATGGATCTTGCGAAGAATCCTGTGCGTGGCCGATGGCATGCCAACTTAATAATAGGAACAGGAGAACAGCACAGGCTGGCCGCCTTTTCGCGTGTTTCATGTTTGGTCTCCTCACACCAGTGAAATGGGGCCTGGGCAGGAAAAAACATCGAACTTGCGGCAAGGATACAAACGGCGCGATTGGCCTGTCAAACCAGCCTTTTCATCCCGGCAAACCTAATTTTCGCGCCGCAATGCGGAGCTAAAACCGGGCCCCGAAGTGGGTTTCCCAGGCGCCTGATGCGGATATTTGCCTGTACAATGTTTTGCTAGAAGACGCAAGTAGATATAGCAGGTGGGATTCCATGAACATTTTGCTATTGTCAATGCCGGACTCGTTTGAACACATGCCCTCCATCGTCATTCGGATGCCAAACGGAGCATTGAGCTCGCTGGCCGGCAACGTCGATGAACATCACAAAGTGGCGGTCGCCGATCTCATCCTGTGCCAGCGAAGTGTACGGGAGACGGTAACGCGTCTGCTTGATGAACTCAATCCTCAGGTGGTTGGACTCTCGGTCATGACCTTCCAGCGCAGGACTGCCGAACGAATCATCCGGATGGTTCGCCGCCTGAAACCGAACGCCAAGATCGTAGTCGGCGGATACGATCCCAGTCTGGCGTCCGAGGCATACCTCGGCATGCCGATCGACTTCATCGTGCGCGGTGAGGGAGAGGTCACATTCCGTGAGTTGACGCGTGCGCTGGAAGGCCGGGGCGAGATGCACTTTATCGCCGGCCTGTCGCATCGCCATGAAGGCCGCTGGATTCACAACCAGTTGCGCGCGCCGAGCCTGCTAGAGAGCGAGGATATCCGTCTACCAAATCGAGGCGCCCGGGTGTTGCAGGGATACACCATGCTGGGGCGGCAGGTCGATGTGATCGAGACATCGCGTGGCTGCACCTTTGACTGTAGCTTCTGCTCCATCATTGAAATGCGCGGTCGCAATTTTCACACGTACTCCTTTGACCGGGTGATCGCCGACATTCGAGACGCCAGGGAGTACGGAGCGCGTACCCTTTTCCTGGTCGATGACAACATCACGCTGAACGTGCGCCGTTTCGAAGCGCTCTGCAATGCGATCATCGAGGCCGGTCTCCACACCCTCGATTACTTTCTTCAAGGCATGACTTCGGCAATCGCCAACCATGGAGAGCAGTTGGCCCCGCTGATGAAGCGCGCGGGATTTCGCTACGTGTTTCTGGGAATCGAGAACATTCTGGAGAGCGACCTGAAGCTGCTGCAGGCGAGCGCAAAGAACACTGCACGCTCCAATGGGCACAATACCGGCAATGCAACCCTGCAGGCGATCGAATATCTGCATCGCAACGGCATATACGTCGTGGGAGGACTCATCGTCGGCAGTCCGAACGATACGGTCGAGTCGATCGAGGCGAACCTCGCCTTTGCGCGCAAGTATGTGGACTGGCCGTATATTCAGCATCCGACGCCCTATCCTCGCACGCCCATGACAGACGATTTTCGCCGGCGCGGACTCATCGAGCACGAGCGGTTCGAAGAGTACGATGGGACCACTTCAGTCGTGCGCAATGAATGCCTGTCCGCGGACGAGATCGAGTATCTACGCTGGAAGGCCGAGCGCGGGATGAAGACGCGTCACCTGCCCAGAGTGTTCCTGCATGATCCGTGGTTCGTTGCGCGCAACGCGCTGGCAATGGCTGCGCACACCTATCGCGGCTCGACGCTGCGCAGCGTGCTCAGGCTGGAAGACGATCGGCACGCCTTCGCCCGATACAAACAGATCCGCGGCAGAGAGCGCGAATACATTTGATCCATCTCTGGCGCTCTGCCTGAGGGAATCGTCAACGTCCATGATCGTCCGCGGATCGTAAAGCACCCGTAACATCTCCCAAGGGTTTAGAGTAGTGCGTTACGCTATTTCTGCCGGTGGCCAGGAATTGCCCACGGAAAATCTTTCAAACCCTTATGACGAGCCTCTTCGATTTATTCAAGATTGGGATTGGTCCCTCCAGTTCCCACACG
>JAJYGR010000111.1 GCA_021790655.1 Acidobacteriota bacterium
AACTGGCCTCTACCCGGCGAGAAAAATGAGATGCAAACGAGAAGACTTCTTGATTACACTCTGTCATGTGAAAGGCCGTCTCCACGCGGCCAAAACTACGTCTCGACAACGCAGTTATGCCACAGAAATGACGGCCTTTCCAGCTATTTTTTGCCCTCGCACTCTCCCTTCAACAGGCGGCGTGTGAGATATGCAGGCTAAATCCAGTGTGCTCTCCTGTTACTGCGATAAGCGCGTCCTATCGCCGATAAGCAAATACACTTGGACGCCTTTCCTTCAATTCGCGACACTGAAGCCCATGACGAAAAACTTGTTTTTTGTGGGTATCGTCGTTGCAGCCAGCGGACTGATTTCTCCGGCACTGGCTTTGGCGGTGGGCCTTGTCTACGGGCTTACCCTGGTACACCCATTTCAGATGGAGAGCAGGCGTCTCACAAAATTTCTTCTTCAGGCGTCGGTAGTTTTTCTTGGTTTTGGAATGAACCTCCAACAGGTGGTGCGCGCTGGTCGTTCCGGTTTTGTGTACACCGCAATCACCATTACGGTTGCGTTGACATTAGGTATGCTACTCGGTCGCCTATTAGGTGTGTGCAACACACAGGCTTTCCTCATTGCCGCAGGTACAGCGATTTGTGGAGGAAGCGCCATCGCTGCCGTTGGGCCAGTCGTCAACGCAAATGAAGAAGAGATGGCAGTTTCACTCGGTACTGTTTTTGTTCTAAACTCCGTTGCTCTGCTTCTGTTTCCTTTTATTGGGACCAGTTTGCATCTTACCCAGACGCAATTCGGTTTGTGGGCCGCGCTGGCCATTCACGATACCAGTTCCGTGGTGGGAGCAGCAGCAAAATACGGCGCTCTTGCACTTGTGATTGGCACCACAGTGAAGCTGGCCCGCGCACTATGGATTGTGCCGCTGGCAATCGGTACGGCTGCCATAAAGAAAAGCAAGACGCGGATCCAATGGCCGTGGTTTATTTTGTATTTTTGTCTGGCGGCTGTGATGAACACTTACGTCCATGCTCTCGCGGGCTTTTACCATGCCTTCTCCAAACTGGGGACAGACGGGCTCACCGTAACGCTTTTTCTTATAGGTACAGGCCTCACCCGGAAAACTCTGCGCGACGTGGGCGTTCGCCCGATGCTGCAAGGCGTAATGCTTTGGGCAGTCATGGCAGTGGGGACGCTTTGGGCCATCCGCGCCGGTTGGATCGCTTTGTGACCCGGCCCATCTGTGCTTGGTTTACAGTCGCAGATAGGCAAAATGCCCGCGAATCTCCAGCATGGGAATGGCGGAGACCATGCTCGGAACGGAGATCACGCCAGGAAGCATGTGTGCCAGCAGATCGCGAGCCACTGTCTCCTGACTCACCTGCAACTTCAGTCGCTTGACGGCGCCCTCGGCAGCGCCTTCGGTGGCGACATGGCAGCTAAGTAGCTGCACACCCCTGCGCTGCATGCCTTGCAGCGTCCAGTCTTGATCCATGGATTTTGGATCGTTTGGGTCGTCTGTCGCGTACTTCCCATCCGGAGCAATTTTCGAGGCAAAGTAAATGTTGCGCTCTGCCGGTTTGCCGGTGACGGGATCGGTCACATGAAAGCCTGCGCCGAGCTGATATTTTTTCCATGCATAGTCGTCGAAATTGAGAACATTTGCCCCGGCCCGAAGAGCGGCGACCACTAGAATCTGTTCCTTGGAAATTCCAAATCCGCGTTCCAGGCCGGTCAATGCATTATGGATATGCAACGCAAGGTTCCCGCCATCTGGGATGGTTGCATCGAAAAGCTGCTTGATGCTTTTCTTTGTTCGCAGCAATTTATCGAAAGCTGCCATGTTCCAGTCTGTGCGATCATAAAAAATCTCGGCTTCTTCCGCTTGTGCAGTCAGCGGAAGACCCAAGGCGGCGGAACTCAAGGCTGCTGTACTGAGAAATTTTCTGCGTGTTACTCGTGTAAATGGCATAGCAATAGATGTACCAGATAGGGAACACCACATTCCCAAAAATATTTCTATGTGTGCCTGACTGGAGGAATCGCTATTCCGTTTTTGTGGCTTGCACCAGCAACTCTACGGACGGTGCCACCATAAGAAGCAGGACCGCCTGTGGTTTTTCCGCGGATTTTAGGAATGCGATATTCTGCTGACGCTTGGCTACACTCACTGGATCATTGTTCTGTAGTGCATCCAATGCCTGTATGCCCATCTCAGCTACATGAGTCAGAGTGTGGGAAAGCGGAACCAACTCTACTGTCAGGTCCGATTGCACCAGCAATGGCTCAAGCTTTGCATCGTTATCGCGCCAGAGAGAGAGCCACTCCCGGGCCTGCTGCCAATCCCGTGGAGTGGCATTGCCCGCAGCGATCTTAGTCGCAATGTCATGGAACTCGCGCGCCGTATCGCTCTCTGGAGGCACAGCATCGACTAGGCGATTAAGCGGTGTAAACGCGTTGTAGGAGGCAAGTCCCTCTCGGCTATATCCCTTGGGAGGAGCGACCACTGCGGCCAACACCTTCAACGGTGTTGGGTCGGCATCTCCGCTCATCCGCTGCAACATAACGTTGGTGATGGCCCGAGGTTGCAGGTCGTAGTATTGCAGTTTTTGCGCGACGACCGAGAGTCGCCGGTACATCGAGTCAACATCGCGCGCCTGTTGTGGCGACCACAACCGCTCCGCGATTGCAGCAGTGCGTGGCCAGATCCGCGAATCGATATTTTCCGGCGTAACAAATTCGCTCCACATTGCCGCCTCACCGCCGAGAATGAGAGACTGCTGCGCTGGGGTCAGTGCCGTTGCGGTATCTCCAAGTGGATCGACCAGGTAGTGCTCCGCAGCGGGCTGATTCAGGTCGATGTAGTAGCCCGTGGAGAGCAGGCTTCGATATCCTTGCCGGGCAGCTTCGTCCAACGAGGCTTGGCCCCGCCACGACTGGATCACGACATCTTTCGGCGTTCCCGGTTGCAGCACCTCATCCCAACCCTCCATGATTTTTCCGTGGGCCGCCACCAATTTCTGCACTTTGGCGGTGAAGTAAGCCTGGAGCGCAGCATTGTTCGGGATGTTGTGCGCGTGCATAAAAGCCTGGATCTGAGGATTGGCGGTCCACTCTTTGCCATTGCACTCATCCCCGCCAATATGGAAATACGCATCGGGAAACAGCGCAGCCATCTCCCCGATGAATGAATCGACAAACTGGTAGGTGCTTTCCTTCGTGGGGTCCATTGCGGCGTTGTGTACGCCCCAGCTTCGCGCTACCTGGTAGGGGCTTTTTCCACTCGCCAACTCAGGATAGCCAACGAACCACGACGTAGTATGACATGGCATATCGAATTCCGGCACCACGCGGATGCCTCGGTCTCGCGCATACCCAATCACCTGACGGATCTGGTCTTGCGTGTAGTACAGGCCGTCAGATCCCTTCTCCTGAAGCAATGGAAATTTTTTGCTCTCGGCGCGGAAGCCCTGGTCGTCTGTGATGTGCCAATGGAAAACATTCAGTTTGACCGCTTCCATGCCGTCCAGGTTGCGCTCAATTACGTCGAGCGGCATAAAGTGTCGACTGGTATCGATCATGAGTCCTCGCCAGGGGAACCGTGGCTTGTCGTCGATAGTGACCACCGGAACACTGAATCCGCTGGGGGTGACTCGCACTAACTGAAGAAACGTTTGTAGTCCTCGAAGGACGCCTATGGGGTTTGCAGCCGTCAGTTGCACTTTCGTTGGAGAAACCTCAAGGCGATAGGACTCATCCTCACCGAGCTGCTGCACGGGAGCGCTCGGCCCAGCGGTTTGGATGACGAAGCGAGGCTGGTTGAATTGGGCTTCGCGCCAAAGTGGAATTCCAGTCTCGCGCGAAAGTGTATCCAGGAATCGTTGCTTCGCGCGATCCAATCTTGCTTCAGTATGGCCTTGCAACGCGATGCCAAACTGTCCATCGATGACAAATTCGCCCTGGCCCTGCTCTACGTGTGCGGGCAACGGCATGAGGGGAAGGGGGCTTTTTGCTTGCGCGGAAACACAGAGAGGGAAACCCCATGCACAACAAGCGATTAAGAGGAAAGAACGTGACAGTCTGGCTCTCTTCAAGATAGATTCTCCGGCGAAAAACATGTTTGGGGCTTATCTGGCCCGACCGCGTTGCAATCTTACATATTTTCGATCAATGAAAATCGCGCTGCGTCTGAGAATTTCCAGAAGCAGCGCGATGGTAATAAAAGGACCAAGACACAAACTTCAAATCAGAAGTAAAACTTGCCGCCAAACTGGATTTCGCGTGGGGCATGTGCTGAGAGGACCTGCCCAAAGGTTCCATCGTCTGTGCCCGTATCGACATAACCGAAGTTAGTATGGTTGAATGCGTTAAAGAACTCGGCTCGAAACTGGAAGCTGGCGCTCGATCCGAAGTTGATGTTCTTCATCGCAGCCATATCGAAATTGATAATGCCCGGTCCAAGGAGAACTCCGGTGCCGGAGTTTCCGAAGTGACCGATAGAATCCGCAAAGGAACTCGTAGAGAACCATTGCGTCCGCTTCTTGGTCATGTGTATCGGGGCGACTCTGTCCGGACGAGGAGCAATATCGCTGGGGTCTATGTTGATGCCGCCGGGATAGGTCCCCGCTATGCATCCGCTGGTTGCTCCCGTTGGTGTCTGGCAGTCGAAGTTATCGAGTGCCTGTGTAACGGTGAGTGACTGCCCGGACTGAAGATTGACAATTCCGGAAGCCTCCCATCCGCCCAGCAGGTGCCCTACGATTCCATGCTGCCCCTGATAGAACGGAAGATCATACACATAGTTGGCGACAAATGTTTGAGGTTGGTTAAAGAATGCGGGGCCGTAATCGAGGTTTGGATGATATGTGTCGTAGGTTTCCGAGCCGCGATCATTGGATTGATTCGTCAGGGTCCTTGACCATGTATATGCGAGGCCGATTGTCAGGCCGTGTTGGGTGCGATGCTGGAGCGATAACTGGAGTGAACTGTAGTTGCTGGTATATTCGGGGGTCCTGTCGGCAAACCAGTTATACCCCAGATATGGCACAACCGCCGTCACATAGGCCGTAGGATTTGCTGCCCTGGCTGCAAGCGTAGGCTGGTTGATTTCTCGCTCTCCCAGCAGGTGCCTTCCCTGATCTCCCACGTACGCCAGCTCGACCACCGTATTCGGCAGCACTTGCTGCTGGATGGACAGGTTGTAGTCCATGTAGGAGGGATTATCCATCTTGGGGTTTCCAGTGGAGACAATATGGTTGGGGCCGAGAGACACGCTCGATGTTCCAGCGAGTGGGTGATCGAACAGCGTATTGTTCACGGTCGAAGTCTGCTCCAACGGCGGGTCCGTGAAAGCGTTCTGTTCCCAGATGCCGTTGAGCATGCGGTCATAAAAAATACCGTAGCCGCCATGGATGGCCATTTTGCTGTTTTCCGACGGGACATAAGCAAAACCGAACCTCGGCGCAAAGTTCCTTTTGGGATCCGGATTGACATGGGCGCCATACGGCGAGCAGGTAATTTTTGGCGCGATTGCCTGGGCATTCGTACAAGCTGAGCCCGTTGGGAAAATCAGGCCGTTTACGTACGTCGCCGGAATCTGTCCGCTGCTGGTTGTAAAATTGCCGCTGACTGGATCGATGGTCGGGGCGTTGGCTGGATTGAAGAGAAGTGGATCGAAGTTATTCAACGTGTCGTTGACATCGGCTGGCGATGGGAAGTAGCTATAACGCAACCCGAGGTTTAGCGTCAGTTGTGGCGACACTTGCCAGTCGTCCTGCACATATCCTTCGATGTTGTAGTAATGCAGATCGGGGATGATGTCGCGGCTACCTTGCGAATAGGTGGCCACATTGCCCAATAGGAAGTCGTGGAAAGAGTTGAACCGGAAGTTCGCATTGCCTTCGGAAGCGTTCTCCGTTTTCAACATGAACGCAACGGTGGCACCGGCCCGCAAAGTGTGCTTGCCCAGGGTAACGGAAAAGTTATCGAAAAGGTTCTTGTCCAGGTTGCGCTCCGTGTAAGGGTCCACGCCGCTGTTCACCCCTTGTATAACGCCGCCGGTAAAGGAAATGTTCGGGATACGGCCATAGGGATCGGTGTAGGCGGTGTTATTGGTGAGTTGTTTGGACAGGGTCGAAGAATCGATCGCTGCGCCAGAAAAGAAGCTGGCGGATATCTCGCCCTGGCTGTAAGCAAACTCCGCTTCGTTGACCATACGCGGGGAAATTGTCCAGGTCAGGTTGCCGACCACGTTCTCACCGGGAGCGTTTACAGACGAACCGGCCACACCGAGAAAATTGGGCCCGGAAAACAGACCCTGAGGGAAATTCTGTGGCGTTTCATCCTGCATGGCGCGCCCAAAGAAGTGCAATTTCTGGGTGATGTTGTAATCGAACCGGACCAGGTCTTCACGGGTATTGTTCAGTTGGGAATAGGACACAGTTTCAAGATTGCTGCCACTGTTGGCAAGGTTCTTGTCATAGACGTTGGCCAGATAGACTTTTGCGTTCTGGCTGTAACAAGCCGGGCTTATCGTGCTCTGATTAGTGGCCGGATCGTAAGTGACGCATCCGGGAGGCGCGTTTGCGATTGTACCTTTAATGATTCCGTGGAGTTGGTCGCTCGTTGGAGTCAGCATGGTGGACGTTACCGGGGAACTTACCTTACGCCACTCCTCGGACCAGAAAAAGAATGTCTTCTCTTTTGCGTTGTTGTAGACCTTCGGGATGTAGAGAGGCCCACCCACCGTACCTCCAAAGTCGTTGTAGTGTTCGACGGCCCTTGGTAAGCCTGACAGATTGTTAAAGTAGTTGTTGGCGTTGAAATCGGTGTTGCGGTCGAACTCATACAGGTCGCCGTGGAAAGCGCTGGTTCCAGACTTGGTGGCCACCAGGATTTGTCCGCCACCGCTGCGACCGAAGCCTGCATCGTACATGCTTCTTTCCAGTGTAAATTCCTGAATGGCGTCCACGCTCGGCACATTCAGCAGTGTGGCGTTCGAACCGCTGTCATTGATGTCGGCACCGTCTACCGTCCAGTTATTTGCTGTCTCGCGGTTGCCGTTCACCGAGAGGGCGGTCGTGTTGAACAAACCTAAACCCACTTGGCTCGGCAAATTGCTTACCACCCCAGGCTGCAGGGTGACAAGTTCTTCGAAGTTTCGATTGTTCAGTTGTAGTTCTCTTACCTGAGTCCCTGAGATGGTCCCGGCGAGAGCGCTGGTGGTAGTGTCTACGTTAACGGAACTCTGC
>JAJYGR010000196.1 GCA_021790655.1 Acidobacteriota bacterium
ATCGCCAATCTGCCCATCAAAGTATCGTTTTTCGATGGCGTGGCCGTCGGCATCGACCTGCCGCAGATCGTCGAAATGACCATCGTGGAGACCGAGCCAGGACTGAAGTCCGCCACCGCGTCCTCCGTCACCAAGCCTGCCAAGATGGAGACCGGGCTGGTCGTGCAGGTGCCTGCATTCATCAATCAGGGCGACAAAATTCGCATCGACACCGCCGAAGGCGCTTATCTGTCCCGCGCATAAATTTCCTCTTGAAAAACACTCTATCGGCGCAACGAGCTCAAGGAACTCCTCCACTGCCTTGCGCCCCCTCCCTCGCATCTGCGACACTTTGCTTGCTGTGACTGAAGTCCGCTTGATGGTCCGTCGTTACATCGTGAAGGGACGCGTGCAGGGCGTCGGCTTCCGCTGGTTTGTGCTGCGGGAGGCGTCAGCGCTCGGCCTGCGCGGGTGGGTGCGCAACACCAGCGAGGGTCACGTCGAAGTATTGGCTACTGGAAGCGAAGCGCAACTTGACGATTTATTGGTGCGCTTGAAAGATGGCTCGCGAGGCTCGCGCGTCGACCGCATCGAACAAGAAGAACGGCCCGCATCTGAGGCTGAAAATCTACAAGCATTTGAAATCGAAGGAGCATGGTGACCGAATGTCGCAAATGCATATTGACTGTGAACCGCTAAAGAAACTGATCCGCACCGTTCCCGACTTCCCCAAACCCGGCATTCTTTTTTACGACATCACCACGCTGCTCAAGGACAAGTCCGGCTTCGCCATGCTGATTGACGCGCTGGCCGCGCATTATTTTGAGAAGGACATCGATCTTGTGCTGGGCATTGAAGCGCGCGGATTCATCTTCGGTCCGGCCTTGGCCTATCGACTGAACGCGGGCTTCGTTCCAGTGCGCAAGCCGAAGAAGCTGCCTGCGAAGACGGCGCGCGTCACCTACGACCTGGAATACGGCACCGATGCGCTCGAAATCCATCTCGACGCCATTGAGAACGGCGAGCGCGTGGTCATCGTGGACGATCTGCTGGCCACCGGCGGCACCATGGAAGCGACCGTAAAACTGGTTCGCCAACTGGGTGGCGAAATCGCCGGTCTCGCCTTCGCCGTGGAACTGGATTTTCTAAAAGGACGCGAGCGCTTTGAAGGTCTTGACGTCTTTAGTCTGCTGCATTACAACGAATAGCACTGATATGCGCTGCCTTCGGCTGCTGGTTCTCTTTTTCTGCTGTGCATTCTTGTCTGCGCGGCTCCATGCGCAGACGCAGCCAGCAAGCACTCCCGCTGCGCCCACACAAGCGCCAGTGGCGAACGCCGCGAATCCTACAACTCCAGCGGAATTCTTCGCCCGCGCCCGCCAATTGAGCGATCTGGAAGCGTCAGGCATTCCATTTCACCTGAAGGCGACTTATGTCGCCACCGGAGATGCCGAGTTTACCGGCAATGGGACCTACGAGGAATGGTGGCAATCCAAAGAAGCCTGGCGCAAAGAAGCTACACTCGGTGACTACAGGTATGTGGGCATACGCAAGACCGGAGTTAACCGTTTTTACTCGACCTCGGACTATGTTCCTTTGCGCTTGCGACAGGCCATGGATGCTGTGCTTGTCCGCATTGCGCCCGATATCAGTTCCTCGCGCGAGTGGCAAACACAACATACAAAACTCAGTGGAGTGGACCTTACTGTTCTATCCAGCAAGTACGACTGTGGAGACGAGACCCCTAAAATGCAGTGCGGTAATCAGGACTAACTCACGCTGAGTGGCGTACTCCGCATTCGCAGGGAGGCTGCGATCACAACGATGTATAACGGCTTTTATCCGTTTCAAAGACTTCTCATTCCACGTACCCTCACCGTGGCCGCAGGTCCTACCCCGATGCTTACCATCTCGATCACAGTATTAGCACCACTCGGCCCAGAAGAAAAAATGCTATCGAATGAAGCATCCGTCCCTAAAACCCTGCAACCTGCGATGCCTCACATCCGCGCAGACCCGCGAGCGGTGCAGTCCAAAGCCATCAGCCAACCGTTTCCTGAATATCCTACTACTGCCCGGCTGAATAGACAGCAGGGCACAGTCGTGATGCTCGCCAGCATCGATGAAAACGGAAAGGTGCGGGAGCCCTATGTGATCGTTTCAGCAGGACCGCTGCTCGATGGCGCTGCGCTACGGGCTATTCGGACCTGGAGATACCGGCCCGCCAGCCTTGATGGAATTCCGGTTACAGTAGACACAACGATTACCGTTGTCTTTGCCTTGCACGAATAATTAAAACAGCAGTAGTTCATACTAGAAGCTATGCCGCTTCGCTCTGGTTTCGTTTCAATTCTTGGCCGACCCAATGCTGGTAAATCCACGCTGGTCAATGCACTGGTCGGGGAGAAGGTCGCCATCGTTACGCGCAAGCCGCAGACCACGCGCAATCGCATCCACGGCGTGCTGGAAGTGGATGCCGTCAAGGGCAAGCACCCTGCCGCGCAGATCGTCTTCGTCGATACGCCGGGTGTCCATAAGCCTGCCAATCAGCTCGACAAGCGCATGTTGCAGGAGGTGTACGGCGCGCTGGAATCGCGGGACGTTGTGCTGCATGTGGTCGATGTGACACGGCGTCTGCGACTGCCCGCGGTGAAGGTCACAGACATTGATCTGGATGAGGCCAGCGGGCCAACTGTCGGGCCTGCCGCCGTAACAACTCCACCTCCACAGCACAAGTCCGCCGAACATTCACTGGAAAACGAAGACACCTTCATTTTGGAGATGGTTAAGAAGCTCGACTGCCCGGTGTTTCTGGTGCTGAACAAGATCGACGCCATCGACGAAAAAGAAGCGCTGCTGCCGCTGATCGCGCAGTTCAGCGCCCTGCACAAGTACGCCGAAGTGGTTCCCGTCTCAGCGCGTGGCGGCGATGGGTTGGAGCGCCTGATCGCCAAGCTGGTCGAATATATGCCGGAGGGCCAGCGGCATTTTCGTAAAGGCCAATTCACCGACCAGCCAGAGCGTTTTCTGGCGGCAGAAATCATCCGCGAAAAAATTCTGAACCTGACCGGCGAAGAAGTTCCCTATGCCAGCGCCGTGGTGATCGAACGTTTTGAAGAACGGAAGGCTACCAAGGCACAACCCGGAAAGCCCAAGCTAAAGCCCTTGACGCGCATCTCAGCAGCGATTTTCTGCGAACGCTCCGGGCAGAAAGCGATCCTGATCGGTAGGGGCGGCGCGATGCTGAAACAGATCGGCATTGCCGCGCGCAAGGAGCTGGAACATTTTCTAGGGATGCAGGTGCATCTGGAACTGTTCGTCAAGGTTGCCGATGACTGGCGCGGCTCGGATGTATTTCTGGATTCGCTGGACTGGCGCAATCAATTGGAAAGCCTTGGAAAAGCTCAGCAGAGCAAAACGGAAGGCGAACGTTAATCCATCGCTGTGTCATACGTCACGCTTCTTTCGCGCTGATGCCCAGGGCCTTCATCTTGCGATATAAATGGCTTCGCTCCAGGCCAAGGATTTCCGCGGCCCGCGTGACGTTCCCGCTACAGTCTTCCAGCTTACGCAAAATATAGTCGCGCTCGTATGCCTCCCGAGCCTGCTGTAGAGAGGGAAACTCTTCTCCGCGTCGACCGGAACTGCGCGCAACCAGTACAGGCAGGTGCTTGCGCTCAATGCGCATAATCTGCGGATTCAGGATCATGACCCGCTCCAGCACATTCTTCAACTCGCGCACATTTCCAGGCCAATGATGCTGCTGCAATGCAGCCAGTGCATCGTCGACGATCTCAATGTGCGGACGACCGTATTGGCGACCGAATTCGCGCAGCAACTCACGCGCCAGCAGTGGAATGTCTTCTTTGCGCTCGCGCAGTGGCGGCACATAGAACGGGATCACATTCAAACGATAAAAAAGGTCTTCGCGAAAATTCCCTTTTGCGATTTCATCTTCCAGGTTCTTGTTCGTCGCCGCGATCAACCGAACATCCACGCGGAGAGGATGGGCCGCGCCTACCGGCGTGAACTGCTGCTCATCGAGCGAGCGCAGCACCTTCGCCTGCGTCTTCAAACTCATGTCGCCGACTTCATCCAGAAAAAGCGTGCCACCGTCAGCCCGCTCGAACGTGCCGCGCTTTTCTGGCGGGCCGCCCGGCAATGCGCCGTGCCGATAACCGAAGAGCTCCGTTTCGATGTAGTCCTCCGGAATGGCCGCACAGTTCAACTCCACAAAAACGCGGTCGGCCCGCAAACTTTCCGCATGCATGGCGCGCGCAATCAACTCCTTGCCGCTGCCGGATTCGCCATAGATCAACACGCGACCGTTGGTCGGGGCCATCAGGCGTATCTGCTGCCGCAGCGCTTTTACTGGCACACTTTCGCCAGTGACGCGGGCGCGCGCCGTCAGTTGCTGTTGGAACTCCCGATTTTCCACGCGAAGCCGACGCGCTTCAATCGCGTTTTTAACGATGATGAGCGACCGCTCCAGCGACAAGGGCTTCTCGAGGAAGTCGTACGCGCCAAGCTTGGTTGCCTTGACCGCCGCCTCAATCGTGCCATGACCCGAAATGATGATGACCTCCGGCCCCGTGCCGCCATCCATCGCTCGGATCTCCTGTAACGCATCGAGTCCATCATGGTCAGGCAGCCAGATGTCCAGCAGCACAGCGTCGAAAATGGCGTCGCGGATCAAGTCCAACGCTTCGGATGCAGTACCCGCCGTGGTAACGGCATAACCTTCATCGACCAGGATTGCTTCCAGCGTCCGGCGAATGTCCGGCTCATCATCTACCACCAGGATGTGATTCATAGCACCACCTCATTGGTGGAGGGGGGAAGTGTTTCCTGCGGTCCTGGACTTTCCGCCAGTGGAATCTCCACAATAAAACGCGCGCCGGCAGGGATATTTTTTTCGACGCGAATATTGCCCTGGTGCTCCTGTATGATTTTCGCGGCGATAGAAAGTCCCAGCCCTGTGCCGCGCCTCCGCGTGGAAAAGAAGGGCAAAAACAACCGCTCGCGGGTTTCCTCTGTAATCCCATGGCCGGTGTCGGCGATCACGATTTCCGCCATCGTCTGCGCTCCATTCCATCCGGTTTGTATGGTCAGCACGCGCAGCAGGCTCTGCCGCATCGCCTCGGCAGCGTTGTCAATTAAGTTGCTGATTGCCCGCTTGAGTGCTTCTTCGTCTGCCATCACATACGGCAAATCCGGCGTCAAATGCAATTGCACATCCATCGCTTCCAGGCGTCCCGCGAACAGCGCTAATGTGGCCTCCACCACTGTATTTAAATCAGTTGGCTCCGGATGTGCAGCGGGAAAGTCGGCCAGCGCCGCAAACTGGTCGACTAATTGCCGCATGGTCTGCACAGAGGACCGGATCACTTCCGTGGAACTCCGCAGCGTCCGCACTGAATCTTCGTTCAACCCACGATCCAGGTGCCGCTCAATGCGCTCTGCTGACAGCGAAATCGGGGTGAGCGGGTTTTTGATTTCATGCGCAACACGCTGCGCAACTTCTTTCCACGCCATCTGTTTTTGCGCGCGCAGCACATCCGTCACATTGTCGATCACCACTAGATGACCCTCAACCGACCCACGCAACTCCGTCACAGTAAAAATCAAATGCAGCGGACCGCCAGCATTGCGCGCTTCAACCTCAGTGGAAGCGATGGGCAGACGCCGACTGCGGCGCAGAACGCGCACAATTTCCGCTGCTGCCTCCGGGGGGAAAAGCGACTGGATTGGCTGGCCTTCAATGGTGAGTTCGCCCCGTGGATCGAGGATCTCGTAAAAGGCGCGGTTCGCCTGCAAAATTTGCAGGTTGTTATCTAGAGTGGCCACCCCGCTCGGGATAGTTTCCAGCACGGTCTCCAGTTCCCGGCGACGCTCGTCAAGCGTCGAGTTCGCGAGCGACAATTGCTGAGTGGAGGTCTCCAACTGGGTACGGCTGCTTTGCAGGTCCGTCGCCATGTGGTTGAAGGACCGGACAAGTTCTCCCAATTCACCAGATGCGGAAAGGTCTACGCGGGACCCATAATCTCCGGATGCCATACCATCCATCGCATCGGCCAGTGCTTCCACTGGACGCGTCACCTGCTTCGATAAAAACAGGGCCAGCCAACTACTGACGAACAGGGTAAGTCCAGTCAGCAACAGGAGCACAAGCAGATAAGTTTGCCGGACGCGACGGCGTGCGCGAAGAAGCGCCCAGTAGTGGTCCGTACCGCTTTCTATATCGCGAATTGCCGGCCCTACATCCCTGGGGAGCGGAAGACCCACCACGACAATTAATCCTTCTGGAGAAGATGCCGCACCCACCATGTAGTCCGCCGAGCGAACTCGCAGCATTGGATCATCTGTGCGCTCGGCAGCGCGCAGGATGACGCTGGAGAGGGGGCTTTGAGAAGAGAGAAATTCCTCGCGTTCCGCGGGAACAATCCCGGAAGTCAGGCTCACCGGCCCTCCATTGGCGGGTACCTGGTACTCGTTGACCGCTTTGCCATCCCGGTATACCACAACAAAGCCGCCCTGCAACGTCACCTTGTGCTGGCGAAAAAGATCAAGCATCTCATGCTGACCCAGTGACGTTTCCCCGGCGATGATCTCCGGTGCATTCGCGAGAGACTGCGCCTCCGCTCGCGCATTGGCCGCGGCATATTGCGACAACTCCATCGCGATCTGCAGGGACTCCGCCCTTATTTGCACAACAGGCTGCGAGAACCAGCGGTCGATGGATCGATTCATCAGCAGGTAATTGAAAAACAGCATGAAGAACGCTGGAGCCACAGACAGCAACAGCGCGCCCAGCAGCATCCGCGTCCGCAGGCGTGCGCCCAGTACGCGGCTTTGCTCCCCTGCGTAAAGCTTAAGAATATTGCGCAGAAGAAGCACGAACAAGGTAAGAAACAGCAGAAAAATGAGTGCGGAAAGCGCTGTAAACAAAAGAATCGAGCTAGTGTTGTCTGGAGCCAGAAACTTTAAATTGAACGCGTTCTCCGCCACCAGAAGCAAGAGAACCAGCAATGCCAGGGAACCCAGCACGACAACCGCCGTTCTTCGACTACTTGCCGATCCCATCGCGCGTCTCTCTCTGGAAGAGATTATAGGATCGAGGAGCGATTCCACAGAATGCCTATGCATATAACAGGACTTTCCCCACTTTTTGAGCGACGGTGCGGGTAACCCTTTGTAAGGGAATGGATTACATCGGGGGGGGAAGTGGGAGGGGCGCAATCCGTGGTAGAAGG
>JAJYGR010000008.1 GCA_021790655.1 Acidobacteriota bacterium
GCGGATGTTCTTCTCGGCTATCCATCTTCCGGGAGTGTCAGTTGGGACGAGCCTACTTTTATCACCGTCCACTACTACGGCGCATTTGTTGAGGACACCTACCGAGTCTTCCCGACGTTGACGGTAAGCGTCGATCGAAGCCGTGTTCTGATTGATCACATTCAGATGCCGGGACCGAGCGGCGACTTCGTCGAGTCGTCGAACCAAAGCGGCAGGGGTGACTTTTTGACGAGAAAACGTGCTGGCGGTGCAGCCCATTTCGCGCTCACGGTTCCCGATGTGAAATCCGTAGTATCGGCGGTCAATGCGCTTGAACCCGGCCTACAGACGGTGCCGCCGCGTTATGGACTCGACAACCGTTGGAACTTCAATCTCTTCGGCCCGGATGTCACCCGGATGGAGTTTATGCAGATAGCGGATCCAGCGCATCCCACTCCCGCCGTCGCGGTAAAGACATCAAATTCGGGACAGGCCACGAATGAACTGGGAATATTTGAAGGCCAATCCGATATAGGGAATCCGGCCTTGGCAGGCTCGGCCTCCTTTGATCCGGCGCAAAAGCAATACACGGTATCCGGAGCCGCGCCAATATATGGGGCGCCAAAGACGAATTTCATTTTGTATGGCGCCGTGTCGCTGGAGACTTTTCCCTCACCGCGGCGGTTCGCTTTCCTAAGCAGGAACCCCCAAGCCATCGCAAGGCCGCCTTGATGGCGCGGCAGAGCCTTGATAGCGGTGCGTCCTATGTAGACACAGTCGTTCACGGCAGTGGGCTGACCGAACTCCAGTTGCGCGAGACGCTTGGCGATTTGACCCATACTGTTCGTTTTCCTGTAGACGGATCGGTTCGGATACCATTGGAACGCAAAGGAGGCTGGTTCACTATGTATGCTGCCGGCGATGGCCAGCCGCTTCAGGAACTTGGCGCCTACGCGTTGAAGCTTGCTAATCCGGTTTATCTTGCGATGGCCGTATGCTCGCACAACGCAACAAGCATTGAAACAGCGGTGTTTTCTGACGTCAGCTTTCAAGAGATTCCGCCGAATCGAACCAAAAAGTGAGTCGGATCAAAATGACTCGCCGGCCTCGAATCGCGCTATCCGTGTGTCTAGGAGAATTAGAAGTGAAATCGTTCGCACTCTTATCAGTTCTTTCCGTTTCCTTGATGGCAACCGGCGCGGCTTTCGCGCAACAGCAGTACACATTTCAAAATCCCGCCCTGCCAGTTGAGGACAGGATTAGCAATGTCCTATCCCTGATGACGCTTCAGGAAAAGATTGACTTACTCGGGATGTCACTGAATGTGAAGCGTCTTGGGATTCATGCGCAAGGATCGGTTCCGACAATCCCAGGCTCAGGCGGCCAGTTTGAAGGACTGCATGGCGTAGCAGTGGGAGGTCCTGCCAACTGGGGCAGACGATCGCCCGGAGTTCCTGGCGATCATGGAGGAACTTCAACGATTGCGACGACTCAATTTCCGCAGCCTGTGGGGCTAGGCGAAAGCTGGGATCCGGCGCTTGTTCGAAAAGCTGCGGCGGAGGAAGGCAAGGAGGTGCGTTACATTTTTCAGAGCTATGATCGCGGCGGGCTCATTGTCCGTGCTCCCAATGCGGATTTGGCTCGGGACCCGCGATGGGGAAGGTCTGAAGAATCTTATGGCGAAGATCCTTTCCTCACGGGAACAATGGCGACGGCTTATGTAGAAGGGCTGCAAGGAGGCGATCCGCGCTACTGGCTCAGTATCTCACTGCTCAAGCACTTCATGGCCAACAGCAATGAAGATAACCGTGCAGGCACGTCGTCAAACTTCGACTCGACTCTGCTGCACGAGTATTACGCAGCGCCATTTCGCATGGCGATTGAACAGGGCGGAGCGAATGCCTTGATGGTTTCCTACAATGCGGTGAACGGCATTCCCATGACTGCAAGTCCCCTGCTCAAGAGCCTGGTCATAAAAGAGTGGGGATTCAATGGGTTGGTCGATACAGACAGAAATGCGCTTACTTACATGGTGACACGTCATAAATATTATCCTGACATGGAGCACTCTGTTGCAGGGGCTATTCATGCCGGCGTCAATCAGTTCCTCAACCAGTATGTGCCCGCCATTCACGATGCACTCCGGGACAAGCTGATTACCGAGGCCGACATTGACCAGGATTTGAGAGGCGTCTTTCGGGTGTTGATCCGGGCAGGCCTTCTCGATCCGCCATCCGACGTTCCGTATACGCAAATCAAATCCGGCGCTGTGCCGGAGCCTTGGGATTCGCCTGAGGTCAAGGACCTCGTTCTCCGTCTCACCCAAGAATCGATAGTTCTCCTGAAGAACGCTCCCGCCGGGGGACGCAGACCACTCCTTCCTCTCGATGTTTCGAAACTCAAGTCGATCGCCGTTCTCGGACCACGCGCCAATGAGGTCGATGGGGATTTCTATGGCGGGACGCCACCGTTTGCGATCACGCCTCTCCAGGGGATCAAAGACGAGGCTGGGAGCCGCGTAGATGTTCGCTACAGCGCGGATCATGACCAGGGCATCGCATTGGCAAAGGCCTCCGATATCGCGATTCTCCTTGTTGGGAATCAGCCGACGTGTGGCGAGAGATTTGGGCTATGCACGG
Organism: Acidobacteriota bacterium; assembly: GCA_021790655.1. Classification (GTDB taxonomy): domain Bacteria; phylum Acidobacteriota; class Terriglobia; order Terriglobales; family Acidobacteriaceae; genus JAKAAZ01. Next base: position 2,619 of record JAJYGR010000008.1, read on the forward strand.
ATCCATCCGAAGGTAAAGAAGCCATCGATCGCAAACAGATCAACCTCAATCCGGAGCAGGAACAACTGGTCCAGGATGTTTATGCCGCCAATCCGCGCACCATCGTGGTGCTGGTCAGCGGATTCCCTTATACCATCGATTGGGCGGAGCAGCACGTCCCTGCCATCGTCCACATGGCACACGGCAGCGAGGAGGAGGGTAGGGCTCTGGCGGATGTTCTCTTCGGTAACTATAATCCGGGCGGACGCCTGGTAGTAACTTGGCCGCAGTCGATGAGCCAACTCCCGCCAATGATGGATTACAATCTGCGGGATGGGCGCACCTATATGTATGCCAAGGAGAAGCCCCTCTACCCGTTTGGATATGGCTTGAGCTATACAACCTTCAAGTACTCGAAAATGAAGGTAAGTTCCAACACGTTGCCTGAGAACGGGGAAGTGACAGTTAGTGTCGATGTAACTAACACCGGACACAGGACCGGGGACGAAGTTGTTCAGATGTACGTACAGCAGGATGGTCACGATCTGGATAGCGCGAAGGAAAAGCTGAAGGGATTCCAGCGCGTGCCACTGCAGCAACGCGAAACGAGGGCCGTTTCGTTCCGACTTCCAGCGAAGGGCTTGGCTAGCTGGGACGATGCGAAGCATGGCTGGGCGATCGAACCCGGCAAAGTGCGTGTGATGATTGGAAGCTCTTCGGCAGACATCAAAGGGGAGAAGTCAATTACTGTTATTCACGCAGCTTCTTCGAGGTAGATCCTTCAATACGTGTCGTTGACTGGGATGCCATACCAGCCGCGATAACGATAACTTATTGCGGCCAGGCCACTACGACTGGACCGGAATGTATTCGTCAACTTACGGGAAAAAGATCGGTTTCTGAGCTTGCCATTTTGCGTAAACGGAGAACACGGATGAAACAATCAAAAATGTTGCATCCCCTTCTGGTTTGTTTTCTTTTTGTGTTCCCGCTTCTGGGGCAGACTCAGCCGCAGCTCATCACGGTGGATGCGACGGCGCCGTCCGCGCCGTTCTCGCATTTTTGGGAAAAAATGTTTGGCTCTGGCAGAGCGATCCTTTCGCTGCGCTACACCTATCAAAGTGACCTGCGCGCTGTGAAGGGCGTTACGGACTTCCAGTACGTTCGGTTCCATGGAATTTTATTGGATGAAGTCGGTGTTTACGACGAGGACAAGCAAGGCAATCCACGTTACAACTTCACCTATGTGGATCAGGTTTACGACGGCTTACTACAAGATGGCGTGCTTCCCTATGTCGAAATTAGCTTTATGCCGAAAAAGCTGGCGGCAGAGTTGGACTATCATGGCTTTTGGTATAAGCCGATCGTTTCTCCACCGAAGGACTACGCCAAATGGGACGACTTGATAACCCAGTTCACGCGCCATCTCGTCGACCGCTATGGAATCAATGAGGTCGCGCAGTGGTATTTTGAAGTTTGGAACGAACCAAACATCCGTTTCTGGACTGGCCAGCCCAAACAAGAGACCTATTTTGAACTCTACGATCACACTGCGCGGGACATTAAGGCGGTGGATCCTCGTCTGCGAGTCGGCGGTCCTTCCACCGCTCAAGCAGCATGGATAGATGCATTTATTGCGCACACGGTGAAGAACAACGTGCCGGTTGATTTTATCTCCAGTCATATATACGGCTATGATAAGCCGCAGAACGTATTTGGGACTGAGGAGGTCATCCCCGAAGGCGAGATGGTTTACCGCGGTACAAAGAAAATGCACGATGAAATAAAAGCGTCAGCGCGACCGGATCTGCCGTTGATCGTAAGCGAGTTTAGCTCTCTCAATCCGAAAAGTGGAGCCCGCGATTCTCTCTATATGGGGCCATGGCTCGCCAATGTCGTCCGGCAGTGCGATGGCCTGTCCGAGATGATGTCCTTCTGGCCGTTCTCCGACGTTTTCGAAGAACATGGTGTATCGGAAGGTCCTTTTCGAGGGGTGGGTCTGATGACAACGGATGGTATACCTGTACCTTCCTATGTAGCTTTTGCGCTGCTCCATCGGCTCGGACATAGGCGGATAAGCGAACCCGGCGATAATGTGATCGTAACCAAGCGCAGAGACGGTACGCTCGTATTGGCTTTGTGGAATTCAGTTAACCTAGGGGATTCAGGCACTACTCGCCAGATTCGTCTTGCCTTTCGTCACCTCCCATCGCATTCCCAGGTAGTGGTCTATCGATTGGATACGACACACGGCGACACGCTGGACGCTTACCGAGCAATGGGCAGTCCCCGCTACCCAACACATACTCAGGTTAAGCGGCTTAGGCAAGTTGCGAAGATTCTTCCGGCTGAGCGGACAGTTACCCAAAAGGATGCATTGACGCTTGATGTTCCGCCTCAAGGATTGGCAATTGTGGAAGTGAAGGATCCACGGTAGTATCCACCAGTGACTGGATAATCACTCGATGAATCGACAAATCTGAATCGCCCTGATGCCCGGCAGCGTACTCTCGGCAAGGGTGCTCGCTGGCTTGGCCATATCGGCCTATGCACAAAGCCAGAAGCGACGCTGGTTGTTCTTTACAGTAGCCAGGTTGCCCACATGATTCAAGAAAAGGGTTAAAGATATCAAGCAGCATCATTTCGTTTCTTGTTCTTCTGAGTGGCAGGTTTTTCAACAGGTTCTGAGAAGTGTAGGCACAGAATTTAAAATCATGCAGGAGGTATTCATAACTCCTGCATGAGCACCCGTGTTCCCGTAATCCGTCGATAAGGTTTGGAAGGGGTTGCGGCGAGGGGGATTGGGATCGCAAGCAGGAGTTTATGCAGCGCATCCGCCCTGCAAACAGGCTGCAACGGCCGCTGGAGGTCGCTTCTGGCCCCCGATCAGCTCCTCCGCAGGCTGTTCAAGACGCAGTTTCACTTGGGCCGGTCAAAATTGGCTCAGGAAAACCTGGGAACTTATCGATCACTGCTCGGAAAGCTTTTCTCATGTAGCGACCGGCAGCCCGCCGCGGCGGGCATGGCCTCCTTCCTTCCATAAAGCGATGCGGTCAGCCAGCGCGGCCAGACGCAGCCGCATTTTCCGCGCATGTTGCACCAACCGTCCCGCCATGTTGAAGATCAGAAAACGCAGCCGTCGAAGACTGATGCCGCATTCAACCCCTTTTCAATAATTCAACTGCCGAAAAGGGGTTGAATTGTGGGCGACGGCTTCTTTTGTTGTCGCTTACCTGGCAACCAGGTCTGTCACCGGGTGGACAGGCAACGGCAAAGCTGGAAGCGGTTTCTGGTTAAAGTCGAAGTCGTTGGTCAGGTCGCCTAATATAGGAACATCTTCGCGCACCGTCGGTCGGGGATCGGGCCGCCCATCGGTCTTGGGATTCAGCCGCAAGCCGCCCAGAAAATCGTCCTCGATGAATTTCAGATACGCGTCGAAACTGAGCGTTTGATGGTCGATGAAATGCGGTCTGGCATACGGCGAAATCACCAAGGCCGGGACACGCAGTCCATATCCGTTCTCATCCACAACGGGGGGCACGACATGGTCGTAAAAACCACCCCAGTCATCCCAAGCCAGAAAGATGGCGCAATCTTTCCAGTCCGGCCCCTGCATAACAGCATTGATCAGACTCGTGACCCAGCTCTGCCCCGCGCTTACAAGCGCAGGTGGATGCTCGCTGACCACTCCCGCAGGAGCGATCCAGGACACGGAGGGCAAGGTGCCTTCGTGGGCCTGCTTGTAGAAATTTTTCAGTGGCTGAATACGGGAAAGCTCGCCATCGTTTTTTACCGTGTCGAAGTACGGTAGCGGGTTCCATATTCCTGGAGTATGTGGGCCTTGTTTAGGTGGGGTGCAAGGTTTGCCGTCCTTGTCCTGGCAACCGGGTTCGGCGCCCCGCATCACGTAGTAGCCCCAGCTCACATGATGCGTGTGCAGCAGATAGGTCAGATCGGTCCACGCATAAATCGGCTTCGTGCCTGGGGGGCCATTCCGTTCCCCTCCAAAATGGTTCGACGGTCGGAAGGCAGGAGTGAAGTCGGGAGGCATTCCCGGAAGATCGAGCTGATTCACGCAGCTCATCGGATCGTCATGCGTGGTGCAGTAAGCCGACCATGCTGAAATTTCGAACAGATGGGATGGCAGGCTCCAGGATGCATTCGGTTCGAACATATGGTCCTGCAGCACGAAAGTGCGCGCGTAGGCCCAGTAATTCGGGATATCGCGTTGGTCGTGATATCCCATCACGTCCGCCAGCACGGAATTTGTACACACAGGATTCGTAGTGTTCCCGCATCCCTTGTTGCCGCTCTCCGCCCGAATCACAAAGCCATCCATCCTACCGTTGTCAACGTCCGCCAGCGTGTCTTTTGCCAAATGCGGACCACCCCCATTGGAATCATTCGTGTCGTGGTAGGGACTCATGCACGATCCGGTCTTTGGATTGGGATTGCAAACCGTAAAGGCCCCGTTTTTCGTTGGCAAACCGTCGGCCCCAGGGAAGGTCCCGAAGTAACTGTCGAACGAACGGTTTTCCTGCATGATGATAATCACGTGACGAATTTTGTGAATGCCTTGAAGGATTGGAGATGTGTTCCCACTCGATGA
>JAJYGR010000137.1 GCA_021790655.1 Acidobacteriota bacterium
GGGAGCCGGCTTGACGCCAGCGTATTATCCCGGGACGAGCCGAAATTCCGGAGTTGTCATTAAGACATTCGGCACAGCAGTCGCGGGGGAAATAGGGCTGGACTTTTTGCGCGAATTTCTTCCAGGCGCATGGTTCTGATCTGCACAGATCCAGGGACGCGCTGGCTACTGCAATCGCCACGATTTTCTTAAAAAGAAAATTTTCTATCAGCGAAATATTGATAGGTTGATAGATAGAGACACATTCTTTTGCTGCCGGTCAGAAGGATCGCAAGCAGACTCAGGCATTACCCGAACTTCTTTGCGGGTGAGGGCATGTTACGAAGAGTACTGGTATGGAGCGGTCTGGCTATGCTCGCATGGGTGGCGCCTGCTGGTTTGCAGGCGCAATTGCCGGATGCACCCTCTGCGGCGAAATTACGCGGAAATGCGCCATCATCTGTCAAAAAAGTGACGGAAAAAGGCAAATCGAGCAGCGAAAGTACCGGAAGCGCCGCTCCTTCGCAGGATGAAAATCTCAATCTAAAAAAATGGGAGGAGACGGCCATCCACCCCATTGGCTCTGCTCAATCTGCGGACTACTCCAAGGATGATAATCCTGGCGGCCAGCAGTCCATCTATACCCCGACGAAGCAGAGCATCCTGGGTCCCGGCCCCTCGTCCAGCACCGCTAGCACACGCCCCATTCCCGGCTCGGCCCCGGTTTTGTACAACGCATGTCCGAAAAACACCTGCTCTGCTGCACAAAGCATCATGTGTTGCGGCAGGGCGCCCTCTCCGTTTGCGCGCTATCTGAAACGTCCGAATGAGGTCCCCATGACCGCCCGCGACAATCTGCGCTCTGCCGTAAAGGACATTATCGATCCGTTTAACTTGATGACCATCGGCGCCGACGCAGCCTTCGGCATCGCCACCAATTCCCATACTCCCTATGGGCCTGGATTTCATGGCATTTCGGAGTATGCGGGCGTAAGTATGACAGAGGACCTGACAGGTGAATTTTTTGGCACCTTTCTTGTCCCTTCCCTCATGCATCAGGACCCCCATTACCATCGCGAGCCTTTCGTTTCTATCAAGAGAAGGGTTTGGCATGCAATTACTCAGGTTGTGTGGACACAGGATTACAGCGGTCATCCTATGTTGAATTATGCGAACGTGTTTGGCGGGATCGCCACAGCTGTCGTCAGCAATACGTTTGTACCGGGCCCAGGCCGGCAGGGCTGGAAGAACACATCGGAACGTTTGAGTATTGCGTTTGCTACCAGTCCATCCAGCAACCTTATCGAGGAATTTGTCCCAGACCTCGCCAGCCATATTAATTTGCACGTGGTCATCTTCCAGCGCATTCTGAATTCCGTAGCGATTGAGGAAGGTGGACAACCGTAAACCAGCCACAAACCAGCAACTTTTGCCGCTCCCGTTGGCGATGTCCTAATCTCCAATGAATGCAGATATGCGCAGTTCGATGAAAGAAAATTCCATTGCACTGCACCCGGTGCGTAAGCTGACTAAGTGGTAAAGGGTTCGTTTTTGAGAACGAGAAGATCGGCCCTTTACGGTCGATCGCAATTATTGCGTAGGGCTTTTGTAAGCTGTTGAATATTTTGATAGTAAGACTATGCTGCACGCGATTCGTACTGGGATGCGCCAGTAACTGATATTTGCCAGTTCAACCATGTAATTCAGGAGAGCGACGTAAATGCCTAAAGCCATGAAATTCGCAGAGAAAGCCGTTACACTGACTGCGCGGGGCGCGTGGGTTGTTTTTGAGAAGCTCAACAGTATTCGCCCGAACGCTTCTTTCACGCCAAAATGGTCGGACAAGCCGTTGCTGAAGTCGTACCAGAAGGAGAAGCCACCTCTGGGTTGGCCCCGCAGTACCGACTCTCTGTGCCCCAAGTGCGTGCCGGAGATTCGCCAGCAGATTCTGGATGGCAAACTACCGCATGAAGTCCTTCTGAATGAAAAGATCGGCGAAATCAAGGCCCAGATCATTGAACGCGATGGGCAGATTTTGATGGTGAAAGATTGCCCGAAGCATGGCCATTTTGAAGATGTGATGTCGATCGATACGGCCTTTTTCCGTCATCTGGAAGAGGTTTTCCCGGGGCGCGACATTCGCGCGCACAACGATAAAGACCTGCACGATCATGGCACTTCGACCATCACGCACGGTCGAGGATCGGTGCTGACCATCGATCTGACGAATCGCTGCAATATGATGTGCGATCCCTGTTTCATGGACGCCAACCAGGTTGGTTTTGTGCATGAGCTGACGTGGGATGAAATCAAGACCATGTTGGACAACGCAATCTCGATCAAGCCGCGCCGCCAGATGTCCGTTCAGTTCTCCGGTGGCGAGCCCACGCTGTCACCTTACTTCCTGGACGCTGTCGCGTATGCCCGCAAAGTTGGTTACAACTCCGTGCAGGCCGCGACCAACGGGATTGAATTTGCGAAGAGCAAGGAATTTTGCCGCGCCGCCGCGGAAGCGGGCCTGCGCTATGCCTACCTTCAGTTCGATGGCATCGGCAACGCAGCCAATTCGCATCGCAAGGTGGGCAATCTGTTCGATGTGAAACTGCAAGCAATCCACAACCTGCACGAAGCTGGCGTGGACATTGTGCCAGTGACGACCATCATCAACGGGATCAACAACGAGCAGGTCGGTCACATCATTGAGTTTGCGCTCAACAACCCGAAGACCATCAACTTCCTCAGCTTCCAGCCCGTGTCGTTTACCGGACGCGATGAGGACATCAGCGATGAGCGCCGCAAGGCACAGCGTTATACGCTGTCCCACATGGCGCACGATGTGAAGAACCAGACGGGCCTGGGCGAGCCGACCCGCGACTGGTTCCCGATCAGCTTTATGAGCACTTTTTCGGATTGGGCCGATCTGGTGCATGGACCGAACAACGACTGGGGCCAACTTTCCTGCGGCTGCCATCCGAATTGCGGCATTGGCATGGCGCTGATGATCGACAAGGAAACCAAGGAAGCGGTGCCAGTCACCGCATTCCTGAATGCAGATCGTCTTGCCAAGGACATTGCCAAGATCAACGATGCGGCCCGCGGTAAATTTCTCTCGATCCTGGGTGTTACGCTGGCGCTGTTGCGCAACTACAATCCGTCGAAATCTCCGACCCACTTCAGCATTCTGGATATGTTGCAGAAGTTCGATAAATGTTTTAACGCAACCGGACACGATTATGGCAAAGTCACCGGCGATCGTACCATGGAAGACATTAAGAAGCGCCGCGCCGACCGCTGGAACTTCCTGTTCATCGCAGGCATGTGGTTCCAGGACCTGTTCAATTACGACTTCCGCCGCACTGAGCAGTGCATCATTCCTTACGCGACGCAGGAAGGCGAAATCAGCTTCTGCGCCTACAACACCGGCGTTGGCTGGCGGAACATCATTGAGAAGATGCACATGACGGCCACGCTCACCAAATGGTATGAAGAGCATGGCCGGCACGAGATCTTCGCGGGTGGCCGGAAAGTCGGCATGTTGGACACGCAGAACAAGCTGGTGCTGAACGACGAGCATGTGCATGCGGCTGCCAACGATACGCTGGACAAGCTGGGTATTGCCAAGAACTCACGCGAGGAAAAGATCCGCGCCCGTGACGGCAAGATCAAGCAGGAGGCGGAGAACGCACAGATGGCCCGCCTCTACCGCGAGCACGTTCTGGGTGAAAAGCCGAAGGACAACTTCATCGCGATCGATTCTTTGATCGCTTCCGCGCCAAAAACTACAGAAGCCAGGAAGTACGAAAAAGAAGAAACGGTCATGGGCGATTAGCCTTTGTTGTCGTTCTTCTGAAATGCTTGTTTTGTAGAGGCCGCCAAAAATGGCGGCCTCTTACGTTGGCGCGCGCACTCGTATTGGAAAACCTGTGCTTCTCTCGTTGTCGCTTTGCGTATAGAGCAAGAGCACAGATACTGTGATGTGGCGAGTTGAAATGGAGTGCAGTCGTTCTTTGGAGGAACGTCTGCGTTGAGAGCGGCTTTCCACCTTATACCTTCTGTGCTCTTGCTCTAGTCGCATTTGCAGCCGAATATATTTCTTCCTCTTCAGCGGTTCATGGCACCGCGTAGAATCTCACCTATGGAGTCGGTAACACTTACAGATCGGCAGATGCAGTCCTTCCGCGCGGAATTGCTGTCATGGTTTACAGAGAACGCGAGAGACCTGCCGTGGCGCAGGACGCATGATCCATATTGCATCTGGGTGTCGGAGGTGATGTTGCAGCAAACGCGGGTGGCCGCCGTCATCGATCGCTATACGCAGTTCATCCACAAATTCCCATCCCTGGTATCTCTTGCGCTGGCGAATGAAGCCGATGTGCTGACTTTATGGAGCGGATTGGGATACTATCGCCGCGCACGAATGCTGCATAGCGCAGCGCAATTGCTTGTGCGCGAACATGGTGGCTCCCTGCCTAAATCGTCCGCCGAATTGCGCCGTCTGCCTGGTGTTGGCGACTATACGGCGGCAGCCATCGCCAGTATTGCGCATGGTGAGTCGGTGGCAGTGGTCGATGGCAATGTGGAGCGAGTGATGCTGCGACTGACTGGGGCCGAGGTCGGCGATAAACATTTGTCGGCGACAGGATTGAAAGAGATCGCCAGCCGGTTCCTGGCGCCAGACGCGCCTGGCGCGTTTAATCAGGCGATGATGGAGCTTGGCGCGACCGTTTGTTTGCCTCGCGCTCCTCTTTGTGCCAGTTGCCCGGTGCAGGCGCATTGCCGCACGCGTGGCGAGCATACCGCCCGCCCGCGCAAGCAAATGCTCAGTAAAAAGATAAATTATGCTTTGGTAAGGAAATCACAGGAAGGCAACGGGAATTCCACAGCGGTCCTGCTGGCGAGACGTCCACCCAGCGCGTCGCAGATGCCGGGAATGTGGGAGCTGCCCGGGCTGCCCGCTAAGGGAGAAGATGGAAATGAGCCCATTTTGCGGGTCCGGCATTCCGTCACGAATACAAACTACTATGTTGGCGTGTACGCCATGGATGCAAATAACGCTTCGCAGTTGGCAGGGTCTTTGTCCCATGTCTGGATATCCAGCAAAAAACTGCACGAAATTCCCTTGACGGGACTGGCAAGAAAGATTCTCATGCGTTTGGATGTACTCGCGAAGCCCCGCCAGGTCCGCAGTGGAAAAGCGCTGCCCGGCTCCCCGAGCATATTTATTTAACAGGGTTGCGGCGCGCTTCAGGTATTCTGCTCAGGAGTCTCCTGCGAGCGGCAACTCTGCATTGCATGAGGGAGAGACAAGCCATGCGTTCCCATCGATCGGATACAGGCAAGATAAATTCGGTATTTAAGTCGATCGGTGAATGGATTGCAGGACTTGTCGCAGCACTCGCTCTGCTGCCCCTTGCCGCTTGTCCGGTCGCCTGGGCGCAACAGACCTCGACTCCAGGATTGCATCATCGCTCAGACAATGACGACACTCGTGCAGGACAGAAGTCGCCACAGAAGGCTGCTCCCACGCAGCCTTCCACTCTACCGGAGGATGTTTCGGGTCCCTACGACTTCGACCATCTCAATGAATCCATTGAGATCGACATCGACCACAATAAACTGAGCGGATATATTTCCCGGTTGGGCGATGCTGAAACCGACAGCAACACTCCGCTGACGTTTTTTTTCGATAAGGCTTCCGTAGATGGATCCCAGCTCGATTTTCAAACCAAGGTCGTGCATGGCGTTTGGTATTCCTTCCACGGAACGATCTTTCGCGGCGAGGCCAAGACACGCGAAGACGAGGGCTACTACGTGCTGCACGGCATCTTGCAGGAGCACCATCCCCAGGGCGGACTGGAAAAGTCAGCCGATGAGACGATCGAGCGGCGCGTCGTGAATTTCAAATCGATGGGGCAGTAGCCAGCTTCAACCTAATTTATTGATCCGGCCCTATTGCATTGAACCACGTTTCTCCCACCCTAGCCGCAAGCAACGCGGCTAAGATTGATGGGGCACCCGCAAACCACTGTAACTTCAAATAAGGTTTGTCATTCTTCGCGGAGTTTACCCTGAGCGAAGCGAAGGTCTCAGAATAACTTCTTCCAATCCAGTAAAATAAGGACTTATGCTCGATTTGAAATTTGTTCGGGAAAACCTGCCGGAAGTTCAACGAAGGCTCGCCCTGCGTGGGCAGGATATTGCTGGACTGCTTTCTGATTTTGAAATGCTCGATCAGGATAGACGCCACCGCATTACAGAGATGGAGCGAATAAAAGCGCAAAGAAACCAGATTTCCGCAAAGGTGGAGCAGCGCAAGAAGGCTGGGCTGGACGCTACTGACCTGATGGATCAGACGCGCGCTCTGAAGGGAAAAACAGAAAATATGGAGGCTGGAATTTCCTTAGCAGATGAATCCATGCGTTCCATACTTGATTTCACACCCAACCTGCCACACGACACCGTTCCCACCGGAACCAGTGCGGATGACAATGTTGAAGTTCGGCGCTGGGGTACGCCGCGCGCGTTCGACTTTACACCCAAGCCGCATTGGGAAGTCGGCGAGCATCTCGGCATTCTCGATTTTGAGCGAGCAGCGAAGATGTCTGGCGCGAGGTTTGCCGTGTACTGGGACGCGGGTGCGCGACTGGAGCGGGCGCTGGCGAATTTTATGCTGGACATGCATACGAGCCAGCATGGATACAGGGAAGTGCTGCCGCCGTTTATGGTCAACGAGAAATCTTTGTTTGGCACCGGGCAGTTGCCGAAATTTAAAGAAGACCTTTTCCACTGCGAAGGCAGCGATCACTGGCTGATTCCAACGGCGGAAGTGCCGCTGACCAATCTTTTTCGCGATGAGATTCTGGACGAAAAACAGTTGCCTATTTCTGTCACTGCCTACACGCCCTGCTTCCGCGCCGAGGCCGGGTCCCATGGCAAAGATGTGCGCGGCTTGATTCGACAGCATCAATTCCAGAAGGTGGAGCTGGTAAAGTTTGTCGCTCCAGAGCAGTCTTATCAAGAGCACGAAAAATTGACGGCCCACGCCGAAGCGGTCCTGCAGGCGTTGGAATTGCCGTATCGAGTGATGAACCTGTGTGCTGGCGACCTCGGATTTTCGGCGGCGAAGACCTACGATCTGGAAG
>JAJYGR010000113.1 GCA_021790655.1 Acidobacteriota bacterium
TCGCGTCTATCCATGCGGACCATCGTTCTATGATTCTATCCAAGCGCGACGGCTGGATTTTATCCAAACGCCACGACTGCTAAACTACATGCAAATGAAATTTGGCGTTCTCGTCTTCCCCGGCTCCAACTGCGATCAGGACACGTACCATGTCATCTCCGATGTGATCGGGAAGCCCGTAACTTTTTTATGGCACGAAAGCTCGGATCTCGAACAGTGTGACGCGGTCCTGGTGCCCGGCGGTTTCGCTTACGGAGACTATCTCCGTACCGGCGCGATTGCACACTTCGCGCCTATTATGCAGTCTGTAAAGAGGTTTGCCGCATCCGGCGGGCTGGTGCTGGGCATCTGCAATGGATTTCAAATCCTCGCAGAAAGCGGGCTGTTGCCGGGCGCGCTGATGCGCAATGCCGGACTGAAGTACATTTGCAAGCAGGTGTATCTGCGCGCGGAAACGACGGACTCACCCTTCACCAATCAACTGCGCGAAGGCGAGGTCTTGAAGATTCCCATTGGCCATATGGAGGGCAACTACTTCTGCGATGCCGCGACCCTGCAACAACTGGAAGCGCAGCGTCGCATTGCCTTCCGCTATGTCAGCGCGAAGGGCGAAGTGACGCTGGCAGCCAATCCGAACGGTTCCCTGTCGAACATTGCCGGCATCCTAAATGAAGGGCGCAATGTGCTGGGAATGATGCCGCACCCGGACCGGTCGAGCGAAGCAATGTTGGGGTCTGCTGACGGGCTGCGCATTTTTCAGTCCATGGTAAGCGCATTGGCAATGCAATGAACAACTTCTGCTAGAAATCTGGTCCATTTCATGATCGATGTCCATCATCACCTGCTGTACGCGCTCGACGACGGGTCGCCCGACCTGGAAACTTCGCTGCAAATGGCGGAGATCGCCATCGAGGACGGCATCACGCACGTTGTGTGTACGCCGCATGCAAACAGCGAATATCGCTTCCTACCGGAAGTGAACGCGGAGCGACTGGCTTGTTTGCAGCGGAACCTGGGCGACCGATTGACGCTCGGACTAGGCTGCGATTTTCATTTGAGTTACGACAATATCGAGGATGCGCTGGCCCATACAACGCGTTATACCATCAACGGAAAAAAATATCTGTTAGTGGAATTCCCCGATTTCGGTATTCCGCAAAATATCTCGACCAGTTTTTATGAAATGTCTGTGGCGGGCATCGTGCCCATCCTGACCCATCCGGAACGCAATTTGACCTTGATGCAAAAGCCGGAAAAACTTGCGGAATGGATTCGCATGGGTTGTCTGGTACAGGTGACCGCCGGTTCTCTAATGGGACATTTCGGCAAGGGTCCACAGCGCATCGCGCAACAGCTTCTCGACTGGCGCTGGATTCATGTCCTGGCCACGGATGCGCACAACACCACCTCGCGGCCTCCCGTAATGAGCGAGGCTTACCATTACCTCGCAAAGAAACACGGAGAGGAAACCGCTCAACGGCTTTGTATTCACAATCCTCGTGCTATTTTCTATGGCGAAGCATTGCAGGAGCAGCCGACCCCAGACAATATGTATGAGGGAGAAGTGTCTGCGCCTCGGCGACGTGGCCTACTCTCCATGTTCGGCTGGAAGTAAAGAGTTTCTGCATCAACCTGATGCTCAAGTACTACATGCGGTGCGAACTTACAGATAACGCTAGGGACAGCCTTTGGCTCGTCTTCTACAGTTTGAGTATGCCGAGTGATTGCAAGCTATTGATTTTATTGGGAGCGACTGTCAAATAGTTCAAAATGTAGTGTCACGTTATAGTGGCATACGCTGTATATTTATTATTGTCTTTCTTGGATATGTAGTGTTACTATGAGGGCGCAGGAGTCGCGCCGTGTTTATTCGCACCCAGTCCAATGGTTCCCGAACCTACCTGCTCATCGTCGATAACGAGAGGGTGGACGGTAAAGTCAAACAGCGCGTCCTGCTTCGTCTCGGACGCCTCGATGAGTTGCTGGCCAACGGCCAACTTGACTCGTTGCTCCAGTCGCTGGGGCGGTTTTCAGAGAAACTGGCTGTGCTCGGCGCCCACGCTGAGGGCGACAGCATCACCACACGTAGCGTCAGGATTGGTCCGGCCCCGATCTTTGAGCGACTCTGGCAGGCCTGCTCGATTGACACTGTCCTGACCAGCTTGCTCGAAGGCCGCCGCTTCGAGTTTTCTGTCGAACGGGCTATCTTCCTCACCGTGCTGCATCGTCTTTTTGCGCGCGGCAGCGACCGTGCCGCCGAAAAGTGGAAGAACAACTACGCGATTGAAGGCGTCGCCGATCTGGAGTTGCATCATCTTTACCGGGCCATGGCCTGGCTGGGAGAGCCCCTGCCCAAGGACCAGCAGGACGGGGCCACGCCTTTCGCGTCCCTCACCAACAAGGATCGTATCGAGGAGGCGTTGTTTCAGCGGCGTCGTGACCGGTTCTCGGATTTGGAGATGGTTTTCTTCGACACCACGTCGATCTACTTCGAGGGCGAAGGAGGCAAGACCATCGGCCAGCGCGGGCACTCGAAGGACCATCGCCCCGACCGGAAGCAGATGGTGGTGGGCATGGTGCTGGACCGCAAGGGCAATCCGGTGTGCAGCGAGTTATGGCCGGGCAACACGGCCGACGTCAAGAGCCTGGTTCCGATCATGGAACGATTGCAGAGCCGGTTCGGCATCGGATCGGTGTCGATCGTGGCCGACCGGGGAATGATCGGCGCCGAGACCCTGGCGGAAGTGGAGCGACGCAAGTGGAGTTACATCCTGGGCGTGCGTATGAGAAGTTCTACGGAAGCCAGGGCGGTAGTGGCGCGCGCCGGGCGCTACGCGGAAGTGCATCCCAAGAGCGATGACCGCGACGGTCCCTCGCCGCTGAAGGTGAAAGAAGTCTGGGTCGAGGATGCGCGCCGATATGTGGTGTGCGTGAACGAGGACCAAGCCACCAAGGATCGCCATGACCGCGAGGCGGTGGTGGCCTCTCTGCGCGATGCGTTGCGCAAGGGAGACAAGTCGCTGGTGGGCAACAAGGGGTATCGCAAATATCTGCGTGCGGGTGGCAAGCAGTTCGCCGTGGACGAGGACAAGATCGAGGAGGAAGCGCGATACGACGGCAAGTGGGTGCTGACGACCAACATGGATCTGCCAGCCTCAGAGGTCGCACTGAAGTACAAACAACTGTGGATGGTGGAGGATGTCTTCCGCTCGATGAAATCGCTGCTGGACACCCGGCCGATCTATCACAAGTGCGACGAAACAATACGCGGACATGTGTTTTGCTCGTTCCTGGCGCTGCTGTTGCGCAAAGAGCTCGATGACCGTCTGGCACGCAAACGGTGGAAGCTGGAATGGGCCGACGTGATCTGTGATCTGGACAACCTGGTTGAGATGGAGATTGCAATCAGGGGCAAGAGTTACGTTTTTCGTGGCCAGGCTCCGGGCGTGGCGGCCAAGGTCTTTCAAGCTGTCGGTGTAGCTCTGCCGCCGGTTCTGCGCTCATGTTGAAACCAGCTTCCGTTCGGCGCAAGGGGAGAGAAAGCGTGTCACTACACGATTTTCAGAGCTGCAACATGCTGATAATGGATCGCTTCCCAAATCATGGTGTAGAAGATGAGCCAAGGTCTATCGCACCGAGGGAAGACCTTGCGAATGGGTTGGGCCTTGGGACGCTCTGAGTTTGTCGCATGTTCCGTAAACAGGCGGGACATTCGCAGGTAGTGATTAGCCGGACACGGCAAACAATTTACGCGGCATGGATTTCAAAAATGGCCGCGATTTTTCCAGCGCGGCTTCCACCGACAATCCATATTTGGCGCGCAGATGGTCCACTTTTCCGTGTTCAATGAATGCATCGGGCCAACCGATGCGGACTACCGGCACTTGCAGATTTTTCGCGCTGAGATGCTCCACAACCGCGCTGCCAAAGCCGCCCATCAATACCTGGTCTTCAAACGTGACGATCAGGCCAACGCGCTGCGCATGTTCTTCCAGAAGAGCCGTATCGAGCGGCTTGGCAAAACGCGCATTGATGAGCGCGACAGAATGGCCCTCGCGCTGTAGCTGATCGGCAAAGGCTGTCGCCATGGGGACCATTGCTCCCAGGCCCCAGACCGCAATGTCGCTGCCGTCGCGCAACGCTTCCGCTTTGCCGATGGGCAATGCTACTGGCTGGTCTTTGACTACGGCGCCAGGGCCAGCGCCACGCGGATAACGGATCGCCGATGGGCCAGAACGCTG
This sequence comes from Acidobacteriota bacterium, assembly GCA_021790655.1. Lineage (GTDB taxonomy): Bacteria > Acidobacteriota > Terriglobia > Terriglobales > Acidobacteriaceae > JAKAAZ01. The sequence goes on from JAJYGR010000113.1 coordinate 4,242, forward strand.
CTCCGCGGTCTTCAACATATCGGCCAGCTCATCTTCATCTTTGGGGGCCATTACGACGATGTTCGGCACGCCGCGCAGATAGCTGATGTCGAACAATCCATGATGCGTCGGGCCGTCATCTCCGGAGAGACCGGCGCGATCCATGCAGAAGACCACCGGCAGATTTTGCAGGCACACGTCGTGAATGATGGGATCGTACGCGCGCTGCAAAAACGTGGAGTAGATCGCGCAGAAGGGCCGCAGCCCCTTGGTCGCCATCCCCGCCGCAAAAATTACGGCATGCTCTTCCGCGATGCCCACATCGAAATAGCGCCTGGGATGATGTGGGCGGAACAGGTCGAGAGCGGTGCCGTTCGGCATGGCGGCCGTAATGGCGACGACCTTTTGATTTTGGTCCGCCAGCTTCACCATGGTCTCCGCAAAAATCTCCGAATAGGTCTTCTGCCCGGTCGCTGTGGTCTCGCCGGTTTCCGGATCGTACGGCCCAAGCCCATGGAATTTCTTCTGCTTATCGAGCGCTGGCTGAAAACCGCGGCCCTTCTGCGTGAGCGCGTGCAGAATGACTGGACGGTTCTGCACTTTGAGAAAGCGGAAGGTCTCAATCAGCAAGCCTAAGTTGTGCCCATCGATAGGGCCGTAGTAGGTAAGGCCAAATTCTTCGAAGATCAGCGACGGCAGCAGCATTCCCTTGGCTGCTTCCTCTGCGCGGCGCACCACATGGCCGACGGTCTTTCCACCGAGTCTTTCAATCAGGCGCGTAGCGCGATCATGCAGATACGCATAGCGTTCATTGGTCACGATGCGATGCAGATAGGAAGAGATTGCGCCGACGTTGCGGTCGATGGACCACTCATTGTCGTTCAATACAATAATCAATCGCCGTGTCTGCGCGGCAACATTGTTCAGCGCTTCGTAAGAAATGCCGTTGGTGAAGGCGGCATCCCCGGCCAGCGCGATGATGTGTTCCGTGCCGCCGTTCAGATCGCGCGCAACCGCCATGCCGAGCGCAGCCGATAGCGCCGTACCCGCATGTCCAGCGCCGTAAACGTCATGCTCGCTCTCGGTACGCAGCATAAAACCATTCAGGCCCTGCGGCTGGCGCATGGTGGCAAACCGCTCGCGGCGTCCGGTCAATAATTTATGAATGTATGCCTGGTGGCTGACGTCAAATACGAAATGGTCCTTCGGAGTATCGAAGACCACGTGCATGGCGATCGTCAATTCGACCACGCCAAGGTTCGGGCCAAGATGTCCACCTGTCTTTGCGAGCACAGCAATCATGCGCTCGCGTATCTCCTGCGCGAGCTGCTCCAACTGTGGAAGGGTGAGATGTTTTACGTCGCGTGGTGAATTAATCGAATCGAGAATGTTTTTCATTGTTTTCAACGAATTCGTCAAAAGGTGACCTGGGTGTTCGCAGGAAACATTTGCTGGAGCTCCACGACAGCAAGCAACGGATGCAGGGACCAATCACAAGAAGTCCGCGCTCGCTGGTATCCCAATACCCATCGAAACACCCCAGTATAGTCCTGCATTGCCATAACTGGACTGCCTGCATGGAGAGCTTCACCACTTTAAGATTGGATGACGCAGAGCTTCGAAGAATCCAGAAAAAGAATTCAACTTGCTGAAATCAATGCATCGCTGGTCTCAGGGATTCTCCTTTTTGTAGCCAAAGTAGCGTTTAAGCCGCAGAAAATGAACTTCATACGCGTGATAACTGCACCCGCTGCGAGAAATACCGCAGTTGCATTTACGCAGAACTCCAGCAGAATCGCTGCCACGCGAGAGTGAAAATAGGGCACGAGATAAATGCGCAGGCTTGTACCCAGGGCCCTGTTGAGAAATGTTCCCAGCAGGTGCGCGACAAAAATATGCAAAACATAAATACCGTAGCTGTATTTGCCGAGGCCCCGCAGAAATCGCCAACTGAATACTCGATGCGCAATCGAGGAGGTATCGAGCGCGGCAATCAGCAGCGCCACGCAACCCGCCGCAATCACCGTGTAACCGAAGGTCGAGCCAAAGAAGCTGTAGCGCATGTCATGGCCCAGATTTCGCAGTGTGTAGACCACAATCGTTGTCGCAGACAGAAACGCCAACGGGACCATCCAGCGGCGCGGAATCCAATCGCTGTCGCCGCGAATCAGCAGCGCCACGCAGCCGCCAAGCAGCAACGCATCCATGCGGCAGGGAGTAGACATGAAGATTCGCAGCGGTGAGACCCCATGCAGATAAAGGATGATGCGCAACAGTAGAGCGGAAACAGAAAGCGACAATGTGAGCGCAATCAGGCGACGGCGTCCGCGCAACAGAAACACCAGCAGCGGCCAGAACAGATAGAACTGCTCCTCGACAGCCAGCGACCAGAAATGATCCAGGTCCGCCCATACGCCGGGATGAAAGTCTGTCACTGGAAACCACAGGCCAGAGTTTTGCATATACGCCAACAGCACATATTGACGACCGCCCCAGGAAAAATGCAGCCAGTGCGCCACCAGCATCATAAAGAAAAGAAATCCGTAATACAGCGGAAAAATGCGCAGAAAACGCCGCATATAAAAACTGCGGAAGTAGCGCGGGTCATGCAGCGTGTCATACAGAATGCCGGTAATCAAAAATCCGGAGAGCACAAAAAATAAATCGACTCCGACCCAGCCCAGGCCGCGCAGGGCGGAAAGCGAGTCGCCGAATCGGCTGCCTGTTCTGTCGTTGAAAAGCATCAGGTGCGAGACCAGTACGAGCAAAATCGCCAGCCCTCGCAGGCCGTCCAGCGCAGGCAAATGGCTGCGCGCTGGTCCCGCGACCTCCACGGATGGATTTGACTTCACTGCGAAAAGACCCCAATCTT
>JAJYGR010000150.1 GCA_021790655.1 Acidobacteriota bacterium
ATTTTCTTCGTTTGCCATCGCAGTCGCCGGATCGAAGTCGAAGAGAAATCGCGCTTTGTCCGGCAACTGATCGAGCTGGTCCACCGAAGGCAAAAAGAGTGCGAGCAGATGCTCGAACCAGGCTTCCAGCGCGTCTGAACCTGTAGCTTCCGGCAGCCAGCCCCTGGCAATGAAGTAGGGCCACGCGAGCGCAGCCACCCGCTTCGGATCGGCGAGTTTGAGGTAATGGCGGTTCAGCCAGTATAGTTTGTTGAAGTCGAAGATGGCCGGGGATGGCGTGACGCGTTCCAGAGTGAACTCGGCGGCAAGCTCGGCCATGGCAAAAGTTTCACGCGTGCCACCCTCCGCGCCCCAGCCCAGCAGAGCCAGATAATTCGTCAGCGCTTCAGGCAGAATGCCCATTTCGCGGAAGGTGGCAATCGACGTTGCGCCGTGGCGCTTGGAGAGTCGCGTTTTGTCCGGCCCAAGGATGGTCGAGAGATGCGCAAACTGCGGCACCGGCCAGCCAAACGCCTGATAGATCGCGACCTGTTTAGGTGTGTTGGAAAGATGATCGTCGCCTCGAATCACATGCGTAATCTGCATCAGCGCATCGTCGATTGTGACCACGTAGTTGTAGACCGGCATTCCGGATGAGCGGACGAGAATTGGGTCGGAGACGGCCTCGGCGGCGAACTCCACCGCGCCACGCACAATGTCGTGAAAGCGGATTGGATCGGCCCCAATTTTCAGGCGAACGGCGAACGGCTCGCCACTGGCAGAGCGCGCCGCACTCTCTTGTGGAGGAACGTTACGGCAGCGTCCGGAATATACCTGCGGCTGGTGCGCGGCGACGGCCTGCTCGCGCTCGGCGTCGAGTTGTTCGGTTGTACAAAAACAGCGATAGGCTGAACCGTTCGCCAACAGGCGGTCAGTGTGCTCGCGGTAAATGTCCAGTCGCTCGGATTGGCGATAGGGGCCAAACGAACCTTCGCCAGATTCCGACTTGGCCTGCGGGCCTTCGTCCCAATCCAAGCCGAGCCAGCGCAAATCGTCAAGAAGCTGCGTTTCATAGCGGGCTTCGCTGCGCTCGATGTCTGTATCTTCAATGCGCAGCAGAAAATCGCCGCCAAATCGACGGGCAAACAGCCAGTTATAGAGCGCGGTGCGGGCGTTGCCAACATGCAGTTGGCCGGTGGGCGACGGAGCAAAACGAACGCGAGGTTTCAGCACATCCATACCCTAATGATGCTAGCAGGCTAGTGGAGCAGGGAAGCGTCGCTTATCAATGTTCCCAGCCTCCGGGCGGCAGGGGACGCTCTCGTCTGCGGCCATTGACCTCATCGACCAGCACTATGCGCGCTTGCCCAGGCGCTTGTCGACGCATTACGCCGATGCAGGTAATAGGAACTCCGGCGATGCTGCGAGGAATTCTCACGTCTGGCGATGCGGTAAACAGCAGCTCATAATCTTCGCCGCCGTGGAGCGCCAGTTCCAGCGATTCGTCAGTGATGGGATGAGATTTGGGCTGGACAAGAGGGTGAAGGGGAAGCATTTCCGCGTTCACCACAGCCGCCAGGCAGGACTCCTCACAGAGACGGTCAAGGTCGGTCGATAGCCCGTCGCTGATGTCGATGGCAGCAGTGGCGCGCCAGTTTTTGAGTAGCCATGCGCCGACGCTCAGCCGAGGTTCTGGAAACAGGTGGGGATGAGGATTGGGACTACCAGTAACGCTTTTCTTGCATCGCCGAAAGCGGCGTGGGTTGGCCGCCAGTTGCGCCAATTCCGCCGCCGCTCCTCCCAGATGGCCGGTGACATAAATCCGGTCGCCTGCATTTGCCCCCGAGCGCATCAATGCCCAGTTGCGTGGCGCGCTCCCGATAAGTACGATGTCCGCAAGCGCCGGGCCAGTAAACATGGAACCTTGCGTTCTATCCATGGGGAACAAAGGAGATAGTGCCGTATCTCCACCTGCGAGAGGCACGCGATATTTTTCCGCCAAAGCGAGAAATCCGGCCAGAAAACGCTTCCTCCAGGCGAGTTGACCGCGCCGGGGTTGAGCCAGTTCCGCTGGAAGCGCCAGCGACAGAAAGGCGGCCAGCGGTGCAGCTCCCATGGCGGCCAGATCACTCAGTCCGCGGGCCAGACAGCGATGTCCGACCGACTCCGGGGTATGCCATTCGCGGCGAAAATGTACGGTTTCCAAAGAAAAATCGGTGGTGACAAAAATCTGGTGGCCTGGCGGTGGCTGGAGAATCGCGCAGTCGTCCCCGATTCCCAATTTCAGTCCAGATACTGGACAGTGCTGGTCGGCAAGATGGGCCGCCCGCGCTCGAAGTGACTGTAAAAAAGCGCGTTCCCCGAGAATGGACCGTGGTTTAGCCATCGCTTGCCAGAATACAACCTTGGAGTTTCGGGCGCGACAGGAGACGGTCAAACGCCATTTTGATAACAACTTGGGTGGCAGATGTGATAGCCGACTGCCCTTTTTCTAAGATTGACGTAGGGTTTCTCCTTTGCTAGGCTTATGGTTCAGGCTAAAAGTTACTCAGTTCATTACGTATCCCCCCCGATGCGTAGTTTAAGATTTGCAAGCGCGAAATTTTCTGACCTAAAGATTCAAAAGAATTTTCGGGGGTAGCTGGGATCCCACCGGACCTGACGGTACGGGACGGATCGCAGATTTGGAAAGGAAGCAACTCCCAAAGTGCAGAAACGTCAATACATTGTTTACGTAAGCCGAGATGAACAGGGCCAACTCCACAAGGTGCCCATTCCGATGCGTTACGCATACGCTTTCATCGCGGCGGCGGTTGTGGGTCTTTTTACCATCGCAGGACTGGCTGGCTCTTACGGCAGGATGTTGATGAAGACGGAGCACTTCAATCAGGTACGCAGCCAGCAGCAAATTCTCCGCAAACAGTATCAGCAGCTCCAGCACGATACCCAGCAGAAGGACGTTCAGGTGGCCTCTCTGGGGTCCCTGGCCAATGAGGTTTCCGCGCTATATGGCCTGCGACAGAGCAAACTGGTCGCAGCCAGATCATCCGCTCTCACAGGAACGAACAATACTTCTTCCGACGACAGCGCGTACTACAAGTCGCTGGATCGCTTTTATGCTCTACGGAACACCGCCATGTCCGGAGTTGCAACTCGGGCCCTTTCTTCGGGAATCCGTTCCGCCTCCACGCTGACAGATTGGGTACATCTGGCCGACGCGCCGACACTATGGCCGATTATGGGCCGCGTCACCAGCTCTTTTGGAGAGCGCACAGACCCACTCGAGGGTGAAGGGGAGTTTCATCGCGGCATTGACATTGCAGCACCCAGCGGCACGGCCATTCACGCCACGGGCGATGGGGTGGTTGCATTTGCCGGTTGGGCCAATGGATATGGACGGGAAGTGATGTTGAACCATGGCCAGAGCATTACAACGCTATACGCCCATATGGCATCCATGGTCGTGGTTCCCGGCGAGACAGTCACGCGCGGTCAGGTCATTGGCTACGTGGGACTGAGTGGCCGCAGCACTGGCGCACACCTGCACTATGAGGTCCGCATTCACGACGCACCGGTCAACCCGCATCGCTATATGCGGGAAACCATGGCCCAGATGACCGAGACTGTGGTGTCGCAAAACAGCGGTCAATAAGTCGATCGGTCTGAATCCGTCGAAACATTTTTTCGCATGTCATGCAAAAACCCACCGCAGAAGGTGTTTTTTTGTTTTCCAATGACTCTGAATTCTTCACGCCTTCTCTCTATATAGCAAGAAGGGCCGTTATGAAACATTCACGGCGCCGGTTCGACAGGTTGGCCGTTTGGTGAAGGTCCCTCGCCCCTGGTTTTCGTTGCGGCCACCAAGCTGCGTACCAGGCTGATGGGGACCACCGCGCGCAAGATGGCGCGGTTTCCCTTCTGTTCCACGCTGGCGCTGCGCAGCATCGCATCCCAGTCCCTGACAGTTGCATCCTGTTGCCCAAATGGTCCAGCGGTGACTTGTGCGGACCGAAGAAATCCCAGCGCGACGTTTGCAACTCCGACCGACATCTTCGCCACCTGCGGCGAGGGCGCAATTTCTTCCAACTGCACATGTAACGCTCCCAGATAGCGGATGGAGGCGATAAAGGTGGAATCAATCGGCACGGGTAAGGGAAGGCCGAAGACCTGAAAATGCTGGCCCGAGGCAAACGGCAATCCGATCTCGCCAATTCCCCAAACTTCCGATAGCAGTGGGACATCGGAGTAGTGCCGCGCGAGCAGCGTATCTCCAGTGAAGGGTGACGCAGCCGAATGATAGCGGTCAACGATGGAATGAATCTGTTCCGCGGTTGGCGTATTCGACACCGCAACCAGATCGTAACCTAGCATGACAACACGCACCGTGCGCCCATCGTGAGCCAGCGAGTAGATCTCGTGTCCCGCGTAGCGCTCCGTGCTCTGGGACTGGGCGGCCAAATATGTGTTGAGACGCTGCCCGTTGAAGTGACCAGAAAAGACCTCTGAGAATGCAACCGGGCCGTTGGGTCCGTTGGGGTCTGCCATGCGGTGGACGGCAAAGGCAGCCTGGTCAAGATCTCTCTCCAGTTCAATACCCGTTGCATCGATAAAGGACTGATAGTCCGCATCGTGCGCCACCGGATACTGGTCGAACCTGGTGATGGCGCGCAGGGGTTGCAGGTTGAAATAAACGATGGCATCGGCTTCGGGAAGCAGTCGGGCAACTTCCGGCGGGGCTTTTTTGCGGAGATATACCGTAACCAAAAGCGCGGCTACGACCGCCGCAACCACAGCCAGACTGATCCATGTGCGTCTACGCATGATCTGTGACAAACCTCATGCGATGGATGCGAGGGCCGCGACGGAAAAATCTTCGGCCTGTAGAGTTAGTTTCTGTTGAGTCAATCATGAGTCTTGCATCACGCAACTTCGATCCAAAGGAGAATTCTGTACGTTCGGACAGCAGTAGCGAAATGTGATTACGAGGATAGCACCTATCCAGCCCGTAGAGCGTAAATCTGCTTGAGCGTGAATCTGTGCTCGACGACATTCAGGCTTAAATCGCAGCATGTCTCTTCGACTCGACGGGCGGCGCAAAGTAACGCTTGCGGAGCCAGAAGGCAACGTTGACAAGGCCGATAAGCGCCGGAACTTCAATCAGAGGCCCGATCACTCCGACAAATGCCTCGCCGGAATTCAAACCGAAGACGGCCACGGAGACTGCAATCGCCAGCTCAAAGTTGTTGCTCGCCGCAGTAAAGGAAAGAGCGGCGGTTTGCGCGTAATCCGCGCCCAGCTTGCGGCCCATCCAGAAACTCACCAGGAACATGACGATGAAATAAATCAGCAGGGGTGTGGCAATCCGAAGCACATCGAACGGCAGCTTCACAATCATATCGCCCTTCAGGCTGAACATCACAACGATCGTGAACAGTAGCGCGACGAGGGTCATGGGGCCGATGCGCGGAATGAACCGCACGCGATACCATTCTTCTCCCTTGGCGCGAAGAAGGAACAAACGCGTCAGGATGCCGGCGAAAAATGGAATCCCCAGATAGACAAGGACACTCTGGGAAATCTTGCCGATACCGACGTTCACCAACGCCCCCTTCAAGCCAAAAAATGGCGGAAGGACGGTAATAAACACCCAGGCGTACAGACTGTAAAAGACCACTTGAAAGACGCTGTTGAGCGCGACCAGTCCGGCAACGTAATCCGTGTCCCCCTCGGCAAGTTCGTTCCACACCAGGACCATGGCAATGCATCGCGCTAGTCCAATCAGGATGAGGCCGCGCATATACGCAGGTTCCCCGCGCAGGAAGACGATGGCCAGCAGAAACATCAGGATGGGGCCGATGATCCAATTCTGTAGTAACGACAGGCCGACAATGCGGCGGTTGCGGAAGACCCGACTCAGCTTTTCATAGCGCACTTTCGCCAGCGGCGGATACATCATGAGGATGAGTCCGATGGCAATGGGAACATTCGTTGTCCCAACCTGAAAGCGATCGACGAAGGCCGCCGATCCCGGGACGAAATGGCCCAGAGCGACTCCGATGGTCATGGCCAGGAAAATCCAGAGTGTGAGGAAGCGGTCGATAAAGGACAACTTCTTGCGCGGCATGGGTGCGCACACCTGGCCTTGTACCTGAGAAGCGCTGGACATATTTACCTCGACAAAGAACTCGTGGCTGGAGCAATCGATTTGGGTAGCGGCGCGCGTTGCAAGGCGATGAACTTCTGCGGGCTACAGCAGGCTTTGGTGAGTCTTGCCCTGTCGGCCTGCATGGCGCGTTCTTCCCTAAGCCAGGAGAGGGTCTGTTGCAGGACCCGGGTCGCGCCGATATGTGGAGGCATCACGATGCGATAGTGCATCCACTTGCCTTCGCGCCGCGCGGTGACAATGCCCGCTTTGCGCAGATAGGCCAGGTGGCGGGATATTTTTGACTGGGGCTGGTCAAGAATCTCAACAAAATAACAGACGCAGACCTCTCGGTCTCCTATGAGGTTCAAGAGCCGGAGGCGAGTATTGTCGCCGAGGGCGAGAAAGAAGCGCTCTATGCTGAACGCTTTTTGTTTCGTTCTCATAAGTGCAAATTATATTCGTATTGACAGATATGTAAAGAGGATTATATAGTCGCTTTAGCGAATATGTTTGGAGGGAGCCATGACAGAAGAATTGCTCGAATCGGTGCGGTCCAAGTACGGGGCAGTGGCAGAGAGCGGACTGTCGAATGAACATGCAGGGGTAAAGGCGGTCGCAGAAGCCTTCGGTTATAGCGAAGCGGAACTTACATCCATCCCCGCCGGGGCCAACATGGGCCTATCGTGTGGAAATCCGACGGCGATGGCCTCCATTCGCCCCGGCGAGGTCATCGTGGATCTTGGCTCTGGCGGCGGCCTGGACGTGTTTCTTGCCTCGAAGCTGGTTGGTCCAGAAGGACGCGTCATCGGGATCGACATGACGCCCGCAATGATTGAGCGCGCGCAAGCAAATGCGTTGGCTGGCGGTTACAAGAATGTTGAATTCCATCTCGCGGCGATCGACCATGTCCCGCTGGCGGACGCGTCTGTCGATTGCGTGATCAGCAACTGCG
>JAJYGR010000165.1 GCA_021790655.1 Acidobacteriota bacterium
TGTGACCTTTCCTTTCACATCTCCCGCCCAGGAAAAACTTGCGAGAGGTCCCATGGTAAGTAAAACAATGGCCAGTAAAATGGTCCTCTTTAACGTAGTCATTTCCATATCTCCTCTTGAAGTAGTTCCATTGTCTTAGTCCGTAGTTACAGTCTCTACGTGTGCATTTCGATCTTGCGTAGAATGTTTTGGAACACTGTGCCATGCCGACTCCTGTTTCAGTACCAACACTGGGCATGGAGATTCGCATAGGACCCGGTATGCCGTCCCTGGAATAAAGCGGGCATCGAAGGCGGAGTGCGCGGAAGCTCCAAGAATCATCATGTCCGCCGCGTGCTGTTTCGCATAGGCAAGAATCGATTCCGTCGGCTGACCGTACACCACTTCGCACACCGGCCTGGATTTGCTGACGGGCCTTACCGTTGCCAGGTCCTCAAGCACCCTGTTGGTATTTGCACGAACTGGGCCTGTCGTGGGGTGCTCTGAGACGACGTTTGGAAGCACATGGAGCAGGGTTATGTCCGCGCCATGAACTTCAGCCACGCTCAGGGCAAATTCCGCTATCCGTCGAGAATCGTGGTCCAAAGATGCGGCAAACACGATCCGCATATGTCGCCTGACTGAGGTCCCCCCCGGTACTACTTTCGGTCCCACCGCGAGCACAGGGACATTGATGTGGTGAAAGAGGGATTCGGCGATCGACCCAAGAATATGGCGATGGAATTTCGCTTTTCCATGTGAGCCTGCGATCAAGCGATCTGCTTTCCATTCACCGGAGAGTTTTATTATTTCCGTGACTGTGTCGCCCGCGACCAAGTGAGAAGAACTTCGGATCCCGGCAGCTTGCGTTTCAGCGACCGCTTTTTCCAGCTTCGTTTCCGCCGATTTCCGCGTCCGCGCCGGATCGCAATTGACCATCAAAACGGGATCGATGAGAGAAACATTCGGATTCGGCAATACATGCACAATCAGCAGTTCCGCTTTGTAAGCCAGTGCCTGCCGCTTTGCGACCGGAAGCGTGAACCCTAAGTCTGTGAGGTCTGTGGCCAGAAGAATGCGGCGGGGGCTGGCCCATCCCCGAAGCTGACTCGTGGACATAGGAAACCTCCTGAATGTACACATTGTCGAGCCAGGAGATATTTCTGGATGTATTGACTAACATATATCTCTGTGATTTCTATTACGCCGAAGTTTCGGCAGGGCGCGCTCCGCGCGGCGTGAACGCCTGGTTCGCATTGGGTAGGGAAATTTCCTGCCGCCGTTGGTCCGCTTCCCGTCAGACGAGCAACTCTAAAACATCCTTGCGAAGTATGGTAATGCTGGCTCCATGGATCGCAATGATCTCTTTATGCTTCATTTCATTCAATATCCGTGTGACAGACTCGCGTGTTGTCCCCAGCATGCCGGCGAGTTCTTCATGGGTGAGCGACAGGGTAAAGCGCAGCTCTGGATCGTTCTGTTCAGCCGCCATTTCAAGCAACAAGCTGGCAATTCGTCCAGAGATTGAAGCCGAGAGTACAAGTCGGGCCGCAGTACTCAGTGCATCGCGATATTTCCTGTTGAGCATCTTCGCCGCGTGCATACTACCTTCGATATGGTGCTCGATAAAATGAAGGAAGTCCTTGCTCTGGAAGGATTTCACCTGCAACGGATCGAGTGCCTGCGCGGTAGTTGAGTAAGACGTGTCTGAGATGGCTGCGCTTAATCCGAGCACATCTCCCGGCTTGGCGATTCTGATAAGGAGTGTCTTCCCATTCTTCGAGGAGGCTGTCAGCTTTACGTGGCCCTTACATAGGACGTATACGCCGTGCGCGGGTTGCGCCTCAAAAAATAGAGTGCCGCCGGGCGGGACCATCATTTGCATCCCGAGAGCGTCGAACTCGACCAGGGCCTGTGGAGACAAATTGCAGAACCAGTCCTCATGCCTGCCCGTGCATGTAGTGCAATTTTCCATGTGTATTTTGTTGGAGCATCGGTCGGCCATATCTCCTCCAGGCCTTGCGGACGACTCATACTATCAGAATCGGGAGGAGAGAGTTGTGAAACTTCCTGCCAGGCTCCCATCTCTTATAGTCAGTCATAGTCAGGCGGGTGCGCTCTTATGGTTTGCATGGTGTCCTACCTGCGTGGGGTGCGGAGCTTGGATGTCGCGCAGGACCATGGCCGGACAGCGAGACATTCGCAAGACCTTCGCCATAATTCCAGACCGCAGGTGGGTGAGTAACGCGCCACTGCGATGGACACTCATCACGAGCAGGTCTGCTTGCGTGTCCTCCACCATGCGGGTGATTTCTTTCGCGGGTTCCCCATAGCGGATCAGACATTGCGGTCTTACTGTCAGCCAGGCCTCGCGGCCCATCATCTTTTCTATGGCCTCGAACTGATCTTCCGAGGGGTACTGGATGCCTTCTTCTCTCACAGTGAAAATCGTCAGGCGCGCCCGGTGGCCGGAGGCAATGTCGCCAGCCAGGCGTGCAGCCTCGGTCACTCCTTCTGCCGTGTCGCACGCCAGCATCAGATGTTTCCAGGGAACAGTTTTTTTCGCCATCGCTGCGGCCTGGGGCCCCACCACGATGACCGGACGGTCCGACTTGCGGATTACCGCCTCTGCAACCGACCCCAATAGAAGGCGCTCAAGCCCACTGAGTCCCTGGGTGCCGACGACAATACAGGCGGCGTTCAGTTCGTCCGCAAGCTGGATCAGTTGGTGGGCCGCAGTGCCCATGACAAGGGTACTCTGAATTTTTAGACCACTGCCCCGCAGTTTTTTTTCTACGGCATTTACTTGGTCCTTGAGTTCCTGTTTCTGGATTTGCAGCAATGCGAAGGAGTCATCTGGAACGATCGGCATAACATAAATCAGGTGTAAAGATTTCGATTCTTCCAGGGCCAGGTCCGTCGCATAGTCCGTCACGGACCTGGATAGCTGAGAAAAATCTGTCCCGACCACGATAGGGCCTTGCATGAATGTCGATCCTATATTCATAGATTGATTCCCCCCTTCCCAACGGGAAATCATAGGGGGGTGTGGACCGGTAGCCAGTGATAAGACCTACATCTGTATGTGATCCCGATCACACGCGTCGCGCAGGGCGGTCCCAGAACAGCGCGGACAGAATTTCTCCTCGGTCGCCGTGCCAACCAACGAGCGCTCCGTAATGACGAGCGTCACAGGAGAATCGCTGCAACACAGTATCCTTGATAATTGAGGAGTGAAGGAAAAGGCGGTCCGGCCAGACTTAAATAAGTACGCCCCATGAAATTGAACACAGCAAGGGTGAAAGATGACACAAATGTCTATGGAAAATGATCCTCCTGTTTGTCGCTTCGATGTACTTTTGGAACGCGCCAAGCAACTCCCTGCTATTCCGGTCGCAGTTTGCTATCCATTGACAAGGGTCGCATTGGAAGGCGCCCTGGAGTCCGCAACTTGCGGCTTGGTCCGCCCGATCCTGGTTGGACCGAGAGGCAGAATCGAACATTTGGCCAAGACGGAAGCGCTCAATATCGAACTGTGCGAGAGTGTCGATGTCGCCGATGAAGTGGAGGCAGCAAGGGTCTCCGTCGAGATGTGTCGTTCCGGTCATGCAGGCGCATTGATGAAAGGCAGTCTGCACACGGATGTTTTCATGCATCCCGTGCTGGCCAGGGAAACTGGCCTTCGCACCGCGCGTAGAGTCAGCCATATCTTTGTCATGGAAACGCCATCCTATTCTCGTATCCTGCTGATCACAGATGCTGCGATCAACATCCTGCCGAGTTTGGAAGACAAAGTCGATATTGTGCAGAACGCGATCGATCTTGCCCACATTCTCGGAGTTCCGGAACCCAAAGTGGCGGTCCTTTCGGCGGTGGAAACGGTCCACTCCAACATCGTGTCCACCGTACATGCCGCAGCCCTTTGTAAAATGGCGGAGCGTGGCCAGATCCAGGGCGGCATTCTGGATGGTCCGCTCGCATTCGATACCGCCGTAAGCCCGGAAGCAATCCGGATCAAGCATCTGATTTCTTCGGTTGCGGGGCAAGCGGACATCGTCATTGTTCCCGATCTTGAGTCCGGTAACATGCTGGCGAAGCAACTGGAATATCTTGGCGGCGCGAGTCTGGCTGGAATTGTCACCGGGGCCTCCGTCCCCATCATTCTTACCAGCCGCGCGGATTCGGCCAAGACGCGCATGACGTCCGCTGCCATCGCTCTGCTGATGCATGTGAGCGAGGTGAAGATGTCCTTCTAGCCATCATCGGAGGACCGCTTCGTTCACTTACCGGCAATGGTCCCGATTCAGTAGTAAGGCAGGAATCTTCACGACTCGTTTGGGGAACCATCGCTGACTTTCATACGTCGCATCTCGCCCATGAGATGCGTGCCCGGTGCGACTGTATTGATACGGTGCCGTATTTCTTCACATTTTCGTGCAGCAATTGTAGGCGGTGGTCCGATTCATCGGTGTCCACAAGAATCTCATAATGAATCGACCCCATCTTGGGAGGCACGCTCCGAACCGTCCTTTTACTGCGGCTTCCGGTTTGCCAGTGTTATCTACGATCTCAGGACGGAAGAGGAGTCTTGATTGCGGTCCTTCTCGTAGCACTATGTCGGAAGTCGTTGCGGTGTTTCTCGAAGTGGATTGTGTCTCGATTCGATCCATTGCCTGCTCCTCGGAATCCGATAGACCTACTGTAAAGGAGTTATTACGGCAAAGTATGACCGGATGTGAGTTTGGCGGTCTGCACTTGTTGAGGCGAACGTTTCAAGATGATCTCGACCACCGGGAAGAAGATCAGTAACGGCAAACGCCGTAGCATTCAGCACAGCGAATACAAGGCCAATTGGCAGGAACCTGATTGGCGCGTGTGGATATGGCAATTCCGTTGCGGACGATGAAGGAAGTCGGTAAATCGCGGTCGAACTAAGGGAGCAGAACGATCTTGCCGGTGGTGCGTCGAGATTGCAATTCTCCCTGCGCTTTTGCTGCATCCGCCAAAGGAAACGTCTGATGGATGCGTAGTTCCAGTTCCCCCCGCTCCAATTGCTGAAATACGTCCGTCGAGCGTGCATTTAGCTCTTCTCGCGTAAGGGTGTAATGCACCAGACTGGGGCGCGTAAGAAATACGGAGCCATGCAGCGATAAATTGATAGGATCGATCGGTGGAACTGCTCCACTCGACGCGCCATACAGTACCAGCATGCCACGCGGACGCACGCACTTCAGCGATCGCTCAAAAGTGGTTTTGCCGACCGAATCGTACACGACATCCACGCCGCGCCCATTCGTAAGCTGCTGCACGGCGGGAAAAAAATCTTTGTTGCCATACAGAATGACATCCTGAGCGCCAGAATGACGCGCCAGTTCGGCTTTCTCTTTTGTCGAGACCGTGGCAATGACATGAGCGCCCATTTTGACTGCCATCTGTGTCACCAGCAGACCAACGCCGCCAGCAGCAGCGTGCAACAGAACTGTATCTCCAGTCTTCAGTGGAAAAGTGGAATGGGTAAGATACTGCGCTGTCATGCCTTGCAGCAGAATTGCAGCAGCCTGCTCAAAGGAAATGGCAGGGGGAATATGCACCAGGTGCGCTTCCGGAACGACGGCATACTCGGCATATGCGCCCAGGTACATGCACCATGCCACATTGTCGCCCACCTTGAAATTCTCCACAGCTTCGCCCACTTCGACGATGATGCCCGCGCCCTCCTGCCCTGGAGTCAGCGGCAATGCAGCCGGGTACACACCTTCCCGGTAATAGATGTCAACGAAGTTGACTCCGATGGCTCGAACTTCGACGAGAACCTGATTGGGAGCTGGAGTGGGGCGAGGGATTTCCGCCAGATGAAGGCTGTCGATGCCTCCGGTTTGCGCAACTTGCATGGCTTTCATGAACATGCCTTGTTTTCTTTACCCACACGCGAGCCGCAAAGGTCCTACCCTTCGGACAACATGCTGGGCTCTTCCGGCGCACGCAGACGAACGAGGCGGTCGATGGTATAGGGAGCACGATATTGACTCTGGTAGAAATGCCGCACTTGCAGCTCTCCGATCAGGCCAATCGCGAGCAGTTGAATTCCAGCCAGGATCAACACCCCTGCGATCACAAACATGGGGCCGTGCCGATCCATCACATGTTGATGTGTAAAAAGTTTTAAGAGCAACAACCAGACAGAAAGGGCCATTCCGCAGAACATACCTGTCGCTCCCAGAGACCCAAAAAAATGCATGGGGCGCGACATGTATTTCAGCAGAAAACGGATCGTCATCAAATCGAAAAAAACCCGGAAAGTGCGGGAGATTCCGTAATGCGATTTGCCCCGTTCCCGATTGACATTCCTGATGGGGATTTCGCAGATCGACGCACCATACCAGGAGGCCAGCGCCGGTATAAACCGATGCATTTCGCCATATAGCGGAATGTTGTGAATCACTTCTCGCCGATACGCTTTATACGTAGTGCCAAAGTCGTGGATGTCCACGCCGGACAACTTCGCCATCAACCAGTTGGCGCAGCGAGAAGGAATGCGTCGCATGACGAAGTTGTCGATGCGCTCTTTTCGCCACCCACTCACCACGTCATAGCCTTCTTCCAGCTTGACAAGGAAGTTTGGGATTTCCGCGGGGTCATGCTGCAGATCGCCATCCATGGCCAGAATAAATTCACCCTGGGCATGATCGAATCCGGCAGCCAGGGCGCAGGTTTGGCCGAAGTTGCGCCGTAGTTTGACTACCAGCACCCGGCTGTCAACCGCGGTGATTTCTTCCAGCAACCGGTAGGTGCGGTCCGAGGAGCCGTCGTCCACAAAAATCAATTCAAATGGATCGCCAACCTGCTCCATGACGGCCTTCAGCGCGTCATACATGGCGGTCACATTTTCTTCTTCGTTATGAAAGGGGACAACAACTGAATATTTAGGCATATCCTTCAGTATAACGATAGATTCCAAGCAAATTGCGATGGATTTCTCTCTATACGCAAGCGCGTTCCTAACCTGTCACTCCATTGGACGCAGCAAGTTTCGAATCGGTTAATTATTTCAACGGGTAATTACAGAATCAAAGCCGATTTA
>JAJYGR010000046.1 GCA_021790655.1 Acidobacteriota bacterium
AGAAGACCGCTGCGGCTACGGAGCAAAGCTTCCGGCAAGGCAATCTGGATGCAGGTCTCTATGTCAGCGTGGAGTCCAGTCTGCTGTCCAAGCAAGCGGAAGCGATCCGCTTGCGCGCTTCGCTCGACAACGCGCAGTCCGCGCTCAGAACTCTGTTAGGCTTGCCTTTTGGCGGACCGTAAGTTTAGGACACAAATCGATGCAAACGCAGGAATGGAAAACACGATGGATTTGAGCATCGGCTGGGCGCATGCAGGACCGTCCATCCTGGCGTCATTTTTGGCGTCTATCGTCGAATGCGTCGAGGCGCTGACCGTCATCCTTGCCGTGGGAAGCGTGCGTGGCTGGCGCGGGGCTTTGAGCGGCAGCGCTGCGGCACTTGCTGTGCTTCTGGCCCTCGTAGCGGCACTGGGAAGAGCGCTGATGAACATTCCGCTCGACATTGTTCAGCTCGTGGTTGGCGCGCTCCTTCTGCTGTTCGGACTGCGGTGGCTCCGCAAAGCCATTCTCCGCTCTGCTGGCCTGATTCCCCTTCACGACGAGCAAGCGGCGTTCTCCAGGAACATAGAAGCGATGCAGAGATTCGGCGGTGTGCGTGGCTGGGACAAGGTGGCCTTCGCGGCCTGCTTTCAAATCACCATGCTCGAAGGCACTGAGGTTGTCTTCATCGTCATCGCAGTCGGCGCGGGAGGAACTGGACTGCTATTGCCTGCCGGTCTTGGCGCCTTCGCGGCCCTGATCGTCGTGATCGCGCTGGGCATTGCGCTCCATCGCCCTCTTGCCAGCGTGCCGGAGAACACGCTCAAATTTTTTGTGGGAGTGCTGCTCTCCGCTTTCGGCACGTTCTGGTTCGGCGAGGGAATCGGCCTCCGCTGGCCCGGCGCAGATTGGGCCATTGCAGGGCTGATCGCCGCATTCCTGGCAGTCGCCCTACTCACCGTCTCGCTTTGCCGCCGACAAGCGAGTTGCGATGCTGTGACCGTCCGCCCATGAGAAACAGGAGATAACATGCGTTGGATCGGAACTATTTTTCGCGAAATCTTTGGTCTCTTCGTCGATGATGGGAGCTTCGCGATCACCATTCTTGTGTGGCTTGGAGTTACGCGCTTGCTCTTGCCGCGCCTCGACGTTTTTTCACGCTGGAGCGGTCTGATTCTGTTTGCCGGACTCGGTTTGGTCCTTGTAGAAAGCGCCGTGCGCTACGCAAGAGGCAGGCAAACCACTCTCGACAAACAGGGTCCGAAGAGCGCGTCTCATTCCTAGAGCATTTTCAGGTCAAGTGTGAACAAAACTTAGGGTGCCTCATCCTTGCCGCTTCTTTTGCGGCTAGGGTGGGAGAGCATAACTCTTTCCCTTAACGTCAATACTCTGAGCGAAATGCTTATGAGGCTTATGGTTGTCTCGGGACTCAATTCTCCCTCAAGGCGCGATCCAGGGCCATTTTTTCTGTCATCAGTTCCTGCACGGTGGTCGCGTCGCCACGTTGTTCGGCTTCCGCCAACCGCCTCCGCAACTCGCGCTGGCGGCGCTCCAGGCGGCTGTGGCGCAGGGAATGGAATGCGTCCTCGACTTGCTCGGGCTGGATTTCTTGTGAACTAGGAAGCAGCACTGCGGCCAGCCAGTGACGACTCGCTTCATCCGGCGCAAGGTCAAATGGGTTGGAGATCGTCTCCGCCGCGACGAAAGCAGACAGCAGCGACGAGGCTGCCAATCCCTCGTACAGCGCAGGCTCATCCGTCAGGCGCTGCCGGGCCAGCTCACGCGCTGCGTCGCCCGCAGGCAGAGTCAAGGCCCGCAGCAACAGCTTTTCCGCCTCGCTCAGACTGGGGGCTGCAGCGGCCTTGGAATTTACGTCTGCGCGGCGAGCGAAGGCTGCCTGCTTCAACTCCTGCCGCAACAGCGCGGAATCGATGGCGAGCTTTTGTGCGGCGTCGGCGGCAAATTCGTCCCGCGCAATGCGGCTGGGAATATGCTGCATGTGCGGCAGCAGAAAATTGAGCGCCTTCACTTTTGCATCGGGAGTGACCGGCGGAAACAGCGTACGCGCCCGCTCGATGAGATAGTCGCTATGACGGCGCGCCGAGCGCAACGCCGCGATATAAGCGGGCGTTCCCCGCTCCCGCACATAGCGATCCGGGTCGAGACCGCCGTCGAGTGTGACCACCTTGACACTGAAACCTTCTTCAATCAACAGTGCAATGGATTTCTCCGCTGCGTTTGCGCCTGCTGTGTCGGGGTCAAAGTTCACCACGACCTGCCGTGTGTGACGCGCCAGCAGCCGCACCTGCGCCTCGGTAAATGCGGTGCCGCTGGTGGCCAGTACATTCGTGATCCCGGCCATGTAAACGGAGATGCAGTCCATCTGCCCTTCGACCAGCAGCGCGAATTCAAATTGTCGGATCGCCTGCTTTGCCTTGTCGAGATTGAAAAGCACGTGGCCTTTGGTGTAGAGCGGCGTCTCCGGCGAGTTGAGATATTTCGGGCCAGCCTTTTCATCGTTGTCGAGCGACCGCGCCGTGAACGCAATCACGCGGCCCGCTTCATTGCGAATGGGAAACGTAATGCGCTTGCGAAAGCGCGCATACAGCGGCCCGACAGCGCCATCGTTCTGTTCTTTTGAAGAAAATAATCCACTCCCACGCATGGTTTCTTCGTCGAAGGAAGACTGAAACCGGTCGCGCATGGTGGAGTAGGAATCCGGCGCGTAGCCGATACGAAACGCCGCGATCGCCTCCGCAGTGACACCTCGACTGGTGAGATATTCGCGCGCGCGCGCTGCCTCGGGAGACTGTAGTTGCTCCTCAAAATAACCGCAAGCCTGTTCGTGGATTTCCAGCAGCCGCGCGCGCAGCCGCGACGCCTGCGCTTCTTCCGGCGAGGAAAATTCACGCTTGGGCAGTGGAATGCCGCACTTCTGCGCGACCGTCCGCACCGCCTCTGGAAAGCCGACATTTTCCATCTTCTGCACAAAGGTAAAAACATCGCCGGACTGTCCACATCCAAAGCAATGAAAGAACTGCTGCGCTGCCTGCACGTTGAATGACGGAGTCTTCTCTTTATGAAATGGACACAGCCCCTTGAAGCTCTGCGCTCCCGCTTTGGTCAGCCGAACATACTCGCCGATGACGCGAACAATGTCGGCCTGTTGCTTTATGGATTGTGCAAAACCATCTGCCATGGGAAGAAAGGCGAACCTGCAAAGTCGAGTGTAGTGCAAGCTGAGGCGGGTCGATTTCGTGCCTGTTCAAAAGCTGGCCACAAATCCGACTCGTAGTAAGAATTTATTTGACAACGCGTCTGACGGAGGCCAACTTTTTCTGTACCTTTATCTATACTATAAGTTTCATCTCCCAGTAGGGCTTAAACGTGATTATCAGTGCCGCATCCCTTCTATCAGGATCTGTATTGCGCAGCCGTTTTTGTGTCGTCGGTTCCGGCATTGGTGGGTCCGCTGTCCTGAAGACCCTGGTTGAAGCTGGACACGACGTGCTGCTGGTCGAAGCTGGGGATATTCAGGAACAGGCCCGCGATCAGGAATCCGTTACCGACGAAAACGTCGGACGACCATTCCGCATGCTGCGTACGCGATGCATTGAGTTGGGTGGCACCAGCAATTTATGGCACGGCTTATGTACCCCTCTCGACGACATCGATTTTGAACCTCGGCCATGGATGGAAGACTCCGGATGGCCAATCCGACGCACTGACATCTCGAAGTTCTATGACGAGGCATCGGATGTGATGGGCGTCCTCCACGCCAGCGATTGGGACGCGAATCGAGTCCCGCCCTATGTTGGCGAGCGCTCGCAGGACATTCCGTTCAATGCAGGGAACATGGAGAACAAGCTTTTCCAGTCCAGAAAGCCCCCGCTACGATGGAAGAACACACTGCTGGAGCTTGCCAGCAAAGACAACCTTCGCTGCCTGGTGAACGCGCCAGCCCTCGAATTGGTCGTGAGCGAGAACAATAGCACGATCGAGTATCTGGTCGTTGGCGCAGGAGAAGGCACTATCTCTGTATACGCCAAAGTCTTCATCGTTTGCGCCGGAACACTGGAAACACCCCGACTGCTGCTTAACTCGCGCCGTCGCCTGCATGCTGGCGTGGGGAACGGTCAGGGGCTAGTCGGTAAGTACCTCCTCGACCACCCGAATGGACACTTCTGTAAATTGGGCTTTCATCGCCGGACATCTGCACCCTTGTACGCGGGCATGCCGCTCGATCGAGAACATGCAGACGTCCGCCTGGTAACCGGTCTTGCATTCTCCGTTGAGCAACAGCGCCGGCATCGACTACCGAACAATCACGTATATATCCGCCCCAGCCTCAGCCAGGAGCGCATCGACGATGACCTTCTGCTGTCGTTCCTGGCCGCGCGGGGTGCCCGGGACTTAACGTTCCGTCAGATTCGGGCCATTTTGACGCATCGCGATATCTTTTATCGCATCTTGATGACACGCTTCGGCGTACGTCCCACTTATCTCTATGGAGATCTTTTTTTCATGACCGAGCAACTGCCCAATCGCCATAGCTGTGTGCGACTCTCCGATCGCCGGAGTGACCGCTACGGCTACCCTGTGGCACAGATCGACTGGCAGCTCGGCGAGGCAGATTTCCTTGCCTTTGCAAGATATACAAAATTGCTTTTCTCCGAGGGTCTCCAATCGGAAAACTACTCGCTGGCCCGCGTCGACGAGCTTTCGATCTGGAACCGTACGGTTGCTTCCGCGGCACACCACCTAGGCACGGCGCGTATGGCGAGCCATCCAAGTCATGGCGTTGTCAGGCCGGACCTGCAAGTATTTGGTACGGATAATCTCTATATTTGCGATGGTTCTGTCTTTCCGACCGCAGGAAGCGCAAATCCCGCACTCACTATTACAGCACTGGGCCTGCGACTCGCAGCACACCTTATCCGCAGCCAACAGCCGCTTACCTTGAAGTCGCCATTGATCGATACCGCAACAGAAGTTGGGAACGGAACGGAAGTCTTCTCTGTGAGACCGCCTGTCGTGGAGTAAGCCACGGAACAATTAAGCGATGTCGACAACTGGGTGAAAGTGACTGGCGTGTAAAAAAAGACAATGGCTTGGAGGGTATCCCTGTCTGAACAACTGGAATACTACGCCAAGGTAGCTGCATCCATCATGGGTATTGAGTGCGAGCACCGAGTGTTAGGCCGGGTCATCAGCAACACCAACCCAGCCAACAATCTTTGCTATGAGCAGACTGATGGCTTGAACGCCGTCTACAACGGCCCGAAATCGGCCGTCGCTACATTGACTCCATTCCTGACACCCAGCACGGGTCCTGGATATTCCTTGGCCGAAGCACTCGACAAGCAGAGTTCAGTTTCTCTGCCATGCATGGGCGCTCCGCCAGCGTTTTAAGGGTACAAGTAAGGATTTGCAGGGAGTAAAAAAGCGCAGGGTCTTCACCTATAAGTTGAAGACCCTGCGCTTTCTCTCCAGTTCCCCAAACTTTCAACCTTTCATCTGGATCAGTACATTGTCCCCCCGTTATATGTCCCTGTACTTCCGTATGCGATGCTTGGGCCAAAAGTAGCGCCTGCGGGTGCATTCAGGGTAGTTGCCGCTCCAACGATAAACACATTCGGCGTAATCGCGCCGCCTGCTGCGAGTTGCGCACTGGTGTACAGTCCGACGCCGAAGGGCGCAGCGGAACTGACCACGGCCAGCTCGCCGGTATTGTCGAAACCAATTCCCCTGGGCTCATCCAGGCTGGAATTGCCGCTGACCTCAGCGGTATTAAGAGTAATTGCCGGAGTCGGACTGCCATTGGCTGCCAGGCTGGCCTTGGAGAATTGCACGACTGTGTTTGTCGTGCTGGCGTTGCTGGCCCAAAGGTTCCCCGAACTGTCAAAGGCCAAGGCCCAAGGCCTTTGAATGGACTGCTTGCCATCATCCGACAAGGTGATGTTAGGAGTAAGAGTGACACTCCCACTGGCAGTTGGGAGCGCAGACGCATTGAATTCAAAGATCGTCGTGGTTCCGTTGTTGGCGACCCATAAGTCTCCGGATGAGTCGAACGCGATGCCCAGCGCGCCGTTAAAAGCAGGATTGCACTTAATGGTGATGTTCGGCATGACCCCAGCTCCCGACGCCATAAGTTGCGATGCCATAAATTCAAAGACGGCGTTACTCTTGCTGTCGCTGACCCACAGGTTTCCCTTGCTATCGAACACCGCCTGCTGAGGAAATGTAAAAGCGGGAGAGCTGATAGTAATGTTGGCCATAGCTGTAGCCGGCGACTGAAGGCCCGAGAGATTGACGGAGGTGAACTGGTAGAGCGCTGGTTTGTCTGCGCCTCCTGTGTTCATGGTGCCGCCATCGACTACCCAGAGGTTGCCGGAAGTATCGAAAACGACGGCTTGCGGCGCAGCAAAAGCGCTGCTGTTCAGAACCAGCGTCGGCACGGCTGCGGAAACCCCAGCGGTGGTCAGGTCGGTGGAGGAAAACTCCAGCACACTGTTGTTATTTGCGACCCACAAGGCTGGACTACTGTTGGATGTGGTCGAGGTTGTCGTATATGTTTTCTTTGAAGAATATCCACCGCATCCCGCAAAAATAATTGCCAACAATACTCCAAAGAATGCTGTCAGCACTTGCCTACCCGAAGGACCTGCGAACTGAGAGAAAATTCTTGCGTCTTCGGATTGCACTGTGCGATGGAATCCGCCATGGACGGGGAATGCTGAGAGATAAGAAATGTCGTGTTGCTGCTCGAGCGTCATAATGGTGCTCCTTTACTATGAAGTGGCCACATTTTGCAGCCGGTCTAGATAGGCAAGGACCGCTTCGCGGGATCGATTATACGCCGACATGGCAATCGATATGTCATTGGATAGCAGCTATCAGGGCAATCGCATGAACGCGGGTGTTATCTGAGTAGACTCGGCATCCGAGTTGATACCGGTTTGTGAAGCAATGGACGGGTGTGCTGTTTCCAGGAGGAAGTATGGAGACAGCAGGCC
>JAJYGR010000052.1 GCA_021790655.1 Acidobacteriota bacterium
CCTGGATACCGGACCCCGCACAGCACAGAGATCAACGAAAAGGCCTCGTTTGAAAACTTTCTCTCCAAGCCCACAACGCTGACCGATCATTTGATGTGGCAGTTGGGGTCGCTGCATCTAACGTCCGGCGTGCGCGAGGCAGCGGAGCTTCTCATCGGCAATCTCGACGAGGACGGCTACCTGACGGCAAGCGACGAAGAACTGCTGGCAGCTCTGGAGCGCGAACGTCCCTCCGCCTGGCCGACGCCACGGGATGTTTCGCGCATTTCTTTCGGGGAGGTCCCCGCTTTCCATGGTCAGAAAAGCAGCCCGGAAACGCCATCGGATTTGAATGGCGCGAGTGCTTCCAATGGGGCCAATCCTCTGGCAAAGCCGGATCGTCAAGTTGAATATTCTCCAATATTGAAGCGTGATCTGGCGGAAGCGCTCAATATCGTACGTGGACTTGACCCTGTCGGTATTGCCGCCCGCGATCTGCGAGAGTGCCTGTTGGCCCAGCTCGATACGCGCACGCATGAAGCGGAAGCATTGGCGATGGCGATGCAGCGGTCCGCGTCAAAAGAAGAAATTATCGACAGCGATCTGTCCATCGCAGCTTCTGGGGAAGACGCACCGGCGGCAAACTGTCTGCAATCCGAAAGTCATGCAGTTCTGGCGTTGGCCCGACGGATCATCGATGAGTTTTTGCCTCATTTATTGAAGCGCGATATTCGCGAATTGTCTCGCTTGACGAGTAGTCAGCAGCCCCGTGTGCAGGCGGCGATTGAAGCAATCCGCGGGTTCGATCCCAAGCCCGGGCAAAGATACAATCGCGAGCAGGTCCGGCTGATTGAACCCGACGTGGCCTTTGTCAAGCGCGATGACGAGTATGTAATTCTGATCAACGACGAAGAGATGCCGACCTTGCGCCTGAATAAGGGGTACCGCCGCATGTTGAGTCAGGTTGGTACAGAACGCGAAGTCCGAGAATATGTAAAGGAGCGTTATCGCTCTGCGATCCAATTGATGCGCAACATCGAACAGCGGAAGAACACGATCCTGCGGACCTGCGAAGTGATCGTCCGCCGCCAGCGGGAGTTTCTGGAACAAGGCGTCGATGCTCTGAAGCCCATGATGATTAAAGATGTGGCCGAAGAGATCGGCGTGCATGCGTCAACGGTGAGTCGCGCAGTCGCCAACAAATATGCCCATACGCCGCAGGGTGTCTTCGAGTTGCGTTTCTTCTTTACCGAAGGCGTCAACGGACCCGAGGGCGCAGATACTCCTCTGCTGCTGTTAAAGCGAAAAGTTAAAAAGATGATTGAAGAAGAGGATTCCTGCAAGCCGCTGACGGATGATGCGCTGGCGAACCTTTTGCAGGCCCAGGGAATTGCCGTCAACCGGCGAACAGTCGCCAAATATCGCGAGGACATGGGGATTCCCAGCACGCACCAGCGGCGAGTTCGCATCTAAATCCAATAGATCGTCGCGTGCATCTCAGGAGGGAAAACAGATGGATTCTGAACTGACCGGCAGAAAAGTGAAAATCGATAAAGAGCTGCGGAAGATGGCCGACGAAGGACTCGCCCGCATTGAAAAAATTGTCGGCAAAGGTGCAAGCGCTCACGTCATCTTCAGTTCACAAAAGCATGCGGAAATTGCAGAGGTTACAGTAAATGCGCGCCACCACAAAGTTGTTGGGTTGGCGGAGGCTCCGGACCTTTCGGCTGCGCTGCGAACAGCGCTGGAAAAGGCGGAGAAGCAGGCGATTCGCTGGAAAAAACGCATCGTCGAAAAAAAACGCCAGTCCCAACCGATCAGCTCGATTCTGGCTCCTCCTTCCCATGAAGAGGGACTGCCGAAGATCAACCGTCAGCAGGCCAAAAAAACGGCGTCGGCAAATGGAAAGCTTTCCGGTTTGCATATTGTGCCGACACCGGAGGCAATGGCGCAACAGCCTATGACCATTGAGGAAGCTGTGAAGGAAGCGGAGTCCCGCGATCAACAGGTTTTTGTCTTTCGGGATATGGCGGGAGATGTAAAAGTGCTTCATTGTGCAGGGGATGGCCTGGTTCGGCTGATTGAAGTTTCTTAAAGCAGTAAAAAATCCTGAGCGCGATCCTCCTGACAATCTGATTGCTGCGCAGATGTTCTGTTGGCAATTTCAGAGCTTGTTGGGTATGCTTGATATTTTCACTGCGGAGCCGATAAAGTACGCATGAAACGAACGGCTGAGATAAACTCCGCGAAACTGAAGCCTAAGGGCCGTGCCACGCGCAGATCGCGAGACGATGCCCCATCCCCGGGTGCAATAGTGAAAAGTGGTCCAAAGCCTGATCCTAAGCGTCCATTTTCAGACAATGAACTGGTGATTCTCACCGGTCTGTCCGGCTCCGGCAAGCTATCGGCGCTGAAGGCGTTTGAAGACCTCGGCTACTATTCTGTCGATAACCTGCCGATTGATTTGATTTCCCGTTTTGCGGACTTGATTCATCAGTCGCCGGAGGTAAACCGCGCTGCACTCGTCGTGGATGTGCGGGAAGGTTCTCACCTCGATCGCTTTCCGACGATTCTCCGAAAAGTCCGCCAGATGATTTCGACGCGGCTCTTATTTCTGGAGGCTTCCGACGAATCGCTTCTGCGTCGATTTTCTGAAACTCGCCGGCCCCATCCTCTCAGCCGCATTGAGACCATTCGGCGCTCGATCCAGTCCGAGCGTCAATTGCTGGAACCGCTGCGGAACATCGCCGACGTTTGCATCGACACGACCAATTTCAACGTGCATGAGTTGCGCGCGCACATCAATGGACTCTTTCAGCCGGAGAGCGAAGAAAAGAACCTGCTGATCTCCACCATCAGCTTTGGCTATAAGAATGGCGTGCCCCAGGAAGCAGACCTTGTTTTCGATGTACGCTTTTTACCGAACCCGCACTTCATTCCGGAGTTTCGCCCGCTGACGGGACGCGACCGGAAGGTCGTTCGCTACATCGATAAATTTCCTGAGACAAAGGAATTTATTCAGAAGATTCACGATCTTCTCCTGTTCCTGCTGCCGCATTACATACAGGAAGGGAAAAGCTACTTAAGTGTCGCATTCGGTTGTACAGGCGGGCAGCATCGCTCCGTGATGATGGCGGAAAAGATACAGCAGTTGCTACAGGCAGATGGCTACCATGTGAAGTGTATCCATCGCGATATGCCGCGTTAGTTATTTGGGTAGCGCTCGCTACATGAGTTGCACGGCATCGACATCCACGGTAAGGTGTCGGCGTGGAATCTCCACCGAATCTGCAAATTCCAGCATCTGTCGCACGGCAGAGGCTAGCTGCTTCCGATTGCCTGCCTTCAAAATCAAATGAAAACGGTAGATGCGTTTGATGCGCGCAATCGGCGAGGCCGCAGGCCCCAGCACACGAACACCGGGCAGCGTATTTTGCTGGAACCATTGGCCGAGCTGGCTGACCCAGCGGGTCGCTTTCGCCAGGTCGCTGTGCTCGATCAGAATATTCATCAAAACAGCGGCGGGAGGATAGTGGAGCAGCCGTCGATAGCGTAGTTCCTGCTCGACGAACCCTGCGTAATTATGCTCGGCGGCAAATCGAATCGCATAGTGGTCCTGATGGTTCGTTTGTACCAGCACGCGTCCCGGCAGTTCTCCACGACCGGCGCGGCCAGCCACTTGTGTCAACAGTTGAAACACGCGTTCTGCTGAGCGAAAATCGGGCAAGCTCAACGCATGATCTACGCCGATGACACCGACCAGCGTTACGCCGTGAATATCATGGCCCTTGGCGATCATCTGCGTGCCGACCAGCAGATTCACTTCGCCGCTTTGCAGGCGCGCCAGGATGCGTTCGTAGTCGCGGTGGTTGCGCATGGTGTCACGATCCATGCGGGCAATGCGCGCGTAGGGGAACAGTTCTTGTAGCCGCTCTTCGCCCTGCTGTGAGCCGACGCCGAAGAAGTAAAGATGCTCGCTCTCGCACTTCGGGCAATGTTTCGGCACGGTGCGGCGGAAGCCGCAGTAGTGGCACTCCATACGCTGATGTGCCGGGCTCCGCAGGTTATCGTTAACACAGGATTTGTGGTGCGTCAGCGCGATGGCGCAGTTTTCACACTCCAACTTTTCCCCGCAGGCACGACACATCACGACGAACGAATACCCGCGTCGATTCAACAGCAACATCGCCTGTTCGCCACGGCCCAGGGTCGCTTCAATCTCCTGCATCAGTGGTCGCGATACAAGATGGTCCTGGCCGGTCTCGGCAAACTCGCGTCGCATGTCGATGAGGGCGACTTCTGGCAGCGGCCTGCGTCCGACGCGGCCCTTCATCGTAAGCAGCGTGTACTTGCCACGTTGCGTGTTGGCCCAGGATTCCAGAGAAGGCGTGGCCGAGCCGAGCACAATGGTTGCGTTGAACAATTTTGCGCGCATCACGGCCACGTCGCGCGCGTGATAGCGTGGCAGATCGGCCTGCTTGTAGGATGTGTCGTGTTCTTCATCGACGACAATGAGCGCCAGATCGGCGATGGGCGCAAACACAGCGGAGCGGGTGCCGACGACGACATGCGCCTCGCCACGACGAATTCTGTACCACTGCGCGGTACGCTCCTTGCCCGTAAGCGCTGAGTGCAGCAGCGCTACCTGGTCGCCGAAAGTCCCGCGTAGTTGCGCCACCATCGCGGGTGTCAGGCCAATCTCCGGCACCAGCAACAGGCTCGAAAGTCCGGCATCCAGCGCGCGTCGCATTGCCGCGATATAAACGGCGGTCTTGCCCGATCCGGTGACGCCATGCAGCAGAAATGATTGAAACGTCCGAGCATGGACGCTGGCGGCAATCTGCAACAGGGTCTCGCGCTGGGCGTCGTTCAGCATCGCTTCCATCGGAACGGAGGATGTGTCAGTTGATACATCGAACGTGTCGAAAAGGCCGTCGGTGGAGACCTCTTCGATGCGCACTAACGCGCGCCGCACCAAAGTTGCGAGCGTAGTCACCGGAATGGATAGCTGACGAACCGCGCTGACAGGCAGTCGTCCGCCTGCGCTGGCCAGTTCCGCTAGCAGCAATTGTTGGTTTGCATTCAATTTTGGCAGGCGCGCTTCCGAAATCAGTACGGCAACGCGGACCGTACTGCGAATCTCGTGCGCGACAGCTGTGGATTCGCGTTCAATCCAGCGCTTTGAGAGCAACTGGTTAAGAGTCGCCGCAGGTGCCGAAGTTTTTGCGCGCAATGTGGCAGCCCGTGCCTGGCCACTTTCGGCCAGGAAGGAAAGCACTGCATGATCGAGATCGTCGGCGGGATTTTCTTCAAGCGACCGTTGCTGCGGTGTGCTCAGAGCCGAGCGTCCGCGCTCAGTCAGTCGATATACGGTCTCATGCCGCACCTCTGCGCCCAGAGGAAGCATGGTGCGCAGCACTTCGCCCAACGGCGCAAGGTAATAGTCGGCGATCCAGGTCCCCAACTTTAGCAGGTCGGCGGAAAGCACCGGCTCCTGGTCGAGCACTCGCAGAATGGGCCGCGTCTCGTTCGCTGGTAAAACATCGTGCAGTGCGACGACGATGCCTTGCAGTTGCTCGCGACGAAAGGGAACCAAAACGCGTCCGCCCGCAACAGGTGAAGCGCCCGGAATGGAATAGGTAAATATGCGGTCCACCGGTACGGGCAGCGCGACATCACAGTAGAGCGGCATAAAGAATCATTATCATGAATTGCTTTTCGCGGGAGGTTGGAGCACGTGAGAACAGTTGTCCTGTCGGTTCAGATAGCCGGGGTCATTCTGAGCGCAGCGAAGAATCCAGACGAAATTCGCTTTGCAAGTATCGATCGCCCTCTGGATTCTTCACTTCGGTCGCGTCGCCTTGGCGACCGACCTGCGCTCAGAATGACTTCTCATCTAATTTTGTATTACACCCACGGACACTCCTATATTCACCAAGAAATCTGCTTAGTGCGCGGCCACCAGATGTTCGTCGAAGTGTGCGAGCGTCCTTTGCAGGGACAGTTTTGCGGCTGGTTCGTTATAGCTGGCGTTGCCACTGCGGTTGAAGGCGTGGCCAGCCTCGTAAGTAAACACGGAGAAACCAGGATATTCCTGCCGCACCTGCTCCACTACCGTCTGCGGAATATGAGTATCGAGCAGGCCAAAATGGAAAATCGCCGGGCAGGTGGGCTTTTCATGGATATGGTTTTGAATTCCGCCGCCGTAATACGATACCGTCGCATCCGGATGCAGCCGCGTATTGCTGACCCAGGCCAGCGTGCCGCCCCAGCAATAACCCACCACGCCGACCTTGCGCGCGCCGTGCTCCCGCAGATACTGGATGGCTGCGTTGATGTCTTCGAGCGTTTGATCGAGCTTCATTTTTTGCAGGAGATGTATACCCTGCTGCATGGTTTCAGAGTTGTAATCCAACTCGACATCACGCTGGGCGCGGTCGAACAGTGCTGGCGCAATCGCTAGATATCCGGCCTGGGCGAATCCATCGGCGACGGACCGGATGTGGGCGTTGACGCCAAAAATTTCCTGCAATACGACGATTCCCGCCTTGGGCTCGCCGGTGGGTTGGGCAATGTATGCGTCGAACTTGTGGCCATCCGCGGCCTGCAATTGTGTATGCTGTGCCATTTCTTTCTCCAGTGATTAAAACGTTTGGGACATCCAGGAATACTGCGTGAACTGCGCAACGATCAGCTTGCCGTGCGCTTCGGTGGCGATAGATCGAGAAACTTCATCGCCAATTGCAGATCTTTCCATGCTTCGGCCTTCTGGCGCGGATCGCGCAACAGATAGGCCGGATGGTAGGTGACGATCAGCTTGGTGCCCATGCAATCATGCACCTGCCCTCGCAGAACGGAAAGCGAGGCCTTCGAGCCGAGCAGATAGGTCGCAGCGGTCGCGCCCAGCGCGACGATCAGCTTTGGCCGCACCACGCCAATCTGCTGAAAAAGAAATGGCGTGCAGGTCATCGCTT
>JAJYGR010000125.1 GCA_021790655.1 Acidobacteriota bacterium
GCAGATGGCGTTCCAGTTCCGCCACCAGGCTGCCATCGGCTTCGACGGTCAGCAGATTGTAGTTGCCCTCATTGAACTTGCGGACCGTGTAGGCAAGTTTGCGGTTCCCCAGCTTTTCGCTCGACACCAGCTTGCCATTGCCCTTGTTGATGGTCGCTTCAAAGCCGGCAATCAGCTTGTCGGCTTCTTCCGCCACCACGTCGGGGCGCAGGATAAACATCACTTCGTATTTACGTTCCATTCGTCTCTCGTTTCCGGCGGAAGTCTTCGACTCCGCCTATCGCGGCGTTCCAAACCGCGCAATTTCTATTCACCTTGCTGCTCATCTTCGGCATTCAACCGCCGATTGAACCGGTTCATGGCGACGCTTGCGCCTTCCGCCAGAATCACTTCCACCGCAACCGCTACTTCATCCAGCGCAGTGTCCAACACCGCCAGTTCCGACTTGCGAAACGGCGTTAGAACATAATCCTTACGGCCTTGCCGGGCACTTTCCGCCGCCATAGGTGCGTCCGGAGCGATACCGATCCGAATCCGCAACCACTCCGGCGTTCCCAGCGCGCCCGTGATCGACTTCACTCCGTTATGACCACCGGAGCTGCCTCGCTCGCGCACTCGAATGCTACCGAGCGGAAGGGCAACGTCGTCGTAGAGCACGATCACGTCCCTTTCCGGATCGGCCTCGAATTCCCTCACCAGTGACCCGACCGACAATCCGCTCAGGTTCATGTAGGTTTCCGGCTTCACCAGCAGGACCCGCCTGCCTGCAATGTGCGCCGAAGCTGTCAGGGCCTTCGAACGCCGATTGTTTACCACTGCTCCGCAACGTTCCGCCAGACGATCGATCGCCAGAAAACCGACATTATGCGGCGTGAATTGATATTCAAATCCAGGATTGCCCAATCCGACAATCAACGTCACGCCACTGGAAGATTCCATGAGTACCCGCGACTACTTCTTCGCGTCCTTTTTGTCCTTGTCGCCAGCAGTGGGAGCAGCAGCAGCATCCGGGGCGTCCTGTTTGCCCTTCTTCGCCACTTCCGGTTCCGCCGGTGTCGCCTCAGCCAATGCATCCGGCGTCGCAACGACTTCCTCACGCACGGCGGTAATGTGCGCCACAGTTGTATCATCGTCCGTAATGAACTTGAGCTTGCCGGAATGCGGCAGGTCGGCCACGCGAATCACCATGCCAAACGCCAGCTCGCTGACATCCACATCGATGTGACCGGGAATGTCCGCAGGCAAACACTCCACGGCGATCTCGCGCAATACCTGATCGAGAATGCCGCCTTGCGTTTTGACTCCGACCGGAATGCCCTGGAGTTGGATCGGGACCTGCACGCGCATCGCCTTGTCCATTGCGATCCGCTTCATGTCGATGTGAATCAGGCCACCCTTGATCGGATCGTTCTGCCAGTCGACCACCATCACCTTGGTCGTAGAACCGGAGACGCTCAGATCGAAAATGGTGTTGTGTCCCGACTCCGAATGAAGAATGCGGCGAATCTGTTTGGGATCCACCGTAACGGCCATGGAAGGCTGTTGCGCGCCGTACACCACGGCGGGAATGCTTCCGGCCACGCGCACGCGACGGGCAATATTTTTGGTGAATTTTCCCTCGCGGGGTATTGCTGTGACGACTTCTGGAGCGCTCATGTTGTTGGTTTCCCTTCGGGCACGGCGGGCTGCGCCGCTCCCTTCTCGTGGCCGGACATTCGCGCCAGGCCACACTGTTATGTTCCGTCGGCAATTTGCCAGCGAAAAACTTCGTTTCCAGAAACGCGCTAGTTGAACAAACTGCTAACGCTTGTTTCCATATGGATGCTCTCAATGGCCCGTCCAATCAGACCGGCAATCGACAGCACTTTGATCTTTTCCGCCTGCTGCGCTTCTTCCCGCAGCGGGATCGTATTTGTGACCACCAACTGTTCCAGCCGGGAGTTCACAATCCTTTCAATCGCCGGCCCGGAAAGCACTGGGTGAGTCGCGCAGGCGTAAACGTTCTTCGCGCCCGCGTCCAGCAACGCATCCACCGTCTTAATCAGCGTGCCTGCCGTATCGACAATATCGTCGAGGATCAGACACGTCCGGCCCTGCACATCGCCAATTACGTGCATCACTTCGGAAATGTTGATGTCGGTCCGCCGCTTGTCTACAATCGCCAGCGGCGCCTCCATCTTTTTCGCGAAGAAACGCGCGCGTTCCACGCCACCCGCATCCGGTGAGACAACCGTCAGGTCCGGCAGGTTCAACTCCCGAAAGTGGCCCACCAGCACTGGGCTGGCAAATAGATGGTCCACCGGAATATTGAAAAAGCCTTGAATCTGCGCCGCGTGCAAATCGACCAGTAACGCCCGATTGGCCCCGGCGGTCGTCAGCAGGTCCGCCACCAGCTTTGAAGAGATGGCCACACGTGGCCGGTCTTTGCGGTCCTGCCGCGCATATCCGTAGTAGGGAACGACTACAGTGATGCGACCCGCCGATGCGCGCTTCAGAGCGTCAATCATAATCAGCAGTTCCAGCAAGTGCTGGTCGACCGGATAGCAGGTCGGCTGCACGACAAAGACATCGGCCCCGCGGACATTCTCCAAAAGCTGAAAGTACACTTCTCCGTCGGAAAACCGCTGTAGACGGACTTCGCCCAGCGGCACTCCGACAAACTTACAAATCTCTTCGGCCAAAGGCCGGTTGGAAGTTCCGCTGAATATCTTAAAGCGCTTGTCCTCGCTATAAGACTTCGCTCGTTTCCGTCCCGCCGCGGGCCGCACATTCTGCCCTGCACCTGCGCTTCCGTCTTCCGTCGCCGATTGCGCTGCGTCCACCGTCAGAGTGGGCGTTCCTGCAGATGTATCACCATTCATAAGTCTGAACCTCCAAGCTGGTTGGCGTTGGTGTTCCGAACTACAGAACTCGGACCCTGGCAACAGATTTTTATGAAGCTGCCAAGGCCCGGGAACGATTGCCGCAGGGTCCCGCTTCTGCGACGCGTCTAGGGCAAACTACATAACAAAGTCAACAAACAGTACAGATCACTTGCAAATTGCAACTAAAAACTGGCTGGGCGACTAGGATTCGAACCTAGACCGAGTGCTCCAAAGGCACTTGACCTACCATTAGTCGATCGCCCAAAAAGCTATCTAACGAACATCGGGTGCCCCAGGTTCGCGCAGCTAACCTGGGAATTGCATGTCGCGCCAATAGTGCTCGCGGCCCACAGTCTTCGTTGCGTATGAGCGAACTCCCTTGTCCGTCAGCCGTTCCACAGCAGTCTGAGCGTCCGCCGCCGTTGCGTACAAACCAAAAAGCGCCGAGCCTGAACCGGAAAGCGCCGCATACATCGCAGCGTTTCCTTCTTGAGAATTTTGCTTCAACGTTTCGAGGATGCCGCGCAGAGAGGGATACTGAGTGAAGACGACCTGTTCAAAGTCGTTCACGATCCCGGCGCGGACAAGCTCAAGAAGAAGATTCTCGGCCCGGTCTTCCTCACATTTCGCTGGAAAGACACCGGTGGCGTTCGTAAGAGATTCCTGGGAAGCGGCCAAAGCCGAGGCCCACATACGACCTAACAGCTTTAGCCTATCGGAACCGGCGGCTGCGGTCAATTTGTTTTCATTGTTTTCCGGGACTTTCGCCTGAAGCCGGTCCCAGTCGCGAAATGCCTGCGGCGTCGAAACTCCCACGTCAGGAAGAGCTAGCACGCAATGCGTCTCCGGCAAATCCGGCAACGCAGAGACTTCTTCACCGCGACCCAGGCCAAGCACAGTTCCACCGATGAGAAACAGCGGCACGTCGGAGCCAACTTCGGCGGCGATGGCCAGCCGCTCGGCTGTGGCGAGGACGACGCCCAACTCCTTTTCCAAGCCAATCAACGCTGCCACAGCGTTGGCCGAACCTGCTCCCAGCCCCCCCTGGACGGGCAGATGCTTTTCAATGTGGACGGCCACCTGCGCTGCGACCTTCAGACTCGCCAACGTCCGCTCGACGATCTTCCAGCAGGTATTGCGCGCATCGCAGGGCACGCGCTTGTCGTTACAGGTAATCGAAATCTGGCTTGCCGCACCAGTTGAGAGCGGCCTCGCCGTCACGTCCACAAAATCATGGATGGCAAGCGTCTGATAGATGGTCGCCAGCGCATGGTAGCCATCCTCCCGCGCCGGGCCAATGGCGAGACCGAGATTGATCTTTGCGTGCGATCGAATGCGTGTGGACATGCTGGATCGATTGTAGATGGAGCGAGACGGATTTATTCTGAAGGGAACAATTTACAGTCCGCTGTCAACGTCTAGGTCGGCAATGTCAGTTACTGCGCCTTTGTCGGCTTGTGTCTTCTGATAAATTCCAAACGTTTTCTTGAAGTTATACCGCCATTGCAACGCGAAACTCATACCAATCTTGCCGTCCAGAGGACCTTTAAGCAGACGTTGCAGCTCGTTCTCGTTTGGAAATCTGCCAATGTCCCTTTGACTTTCTACCACCCAGTTGTCTGCCGCATCAATAATCGCTGCCACTGAAGGCCGAATTCTTCGGATGCTCAAGATTGCTTGCAGATCGTCTTCTGAAATGGGAAGACTGTTCTTCTTTGCAAGTCTCACGTTGTCCAGCTCGAATTTTTTCGGGATCTCCGCGATGCATTTTTCCACTGCGTTTTCATCTTGCATATTCCTAACTATTTTAAGAAGTTGGCGCGCCCTCCAGTCCCCCTGGTTCACATACGCCAAAAAGCGGAACATTTTGGTGGCCCATGCTTGGTTCTGATCCAACAGCCAGGCGCGATGTAA
Organism: Acidobacteriota bacterium; assembly: GCA_021790655.1. Classification (GTDB taxonomy): domain Bacteria; phylum Acidobacteriota; class Terriglobia; order Terriglobales; family Acidobacteriaceae; genus JAKAAZ01. Next base: position 4,779 of record JAJYGR010000125.1, read on the forward strand.
TTTCGCTATCCTACAGAGCACTTCGTCAGCAATTTCAGAACCGCGAAGATACTGGAACTTTGTGATCTGAAGGCGCAAAGGCGGATTGTTCTTGGCTGTCTGATAATCCGTAAGCAGAACCAAGCAGTCATGTTCATTCCCGAGAAGCCGCTCGTATGCCGAGAAAAAAGGTTCGCTGGTGCAGTAGTTTTCTGAAGGAGATTTTATGCCAAGATCGAGATCGGGCAGGTCGACTCCTTTGGCGGGAGCGATGTGTAGAGGCGGAGCCGACATGCCTACGAAGGTATTCGATTCGGGAACTGCAACCAGAAGCATTTCTATAACGCTGCCAATGGTCTTGCCATCCAGATTGGGGAGTGTTTGCTCAACTTTGAGCCTCGCATACCAATGCGGTAACTTTCCTCCGCTTGCGATCCGCGTCAACGTTGGTTCCAGACGATCTAAATTCTTGCCCCGCAATCCAGCGTTCACGGCTGCCACAATCTCGACGAGATGACTTTTGACGTGATGTCTAAGTTCTTCTTTTTTCGACAGTTGAGCCATCATTATCCTTTGCAATAGATGATTGCAATATGCGCGCCAGCGTCCTACGATTACGCTATCATTATTCTCAGGTAGCGTAGAAAATGCCTTTTCTAAGAGGAGAAACCACCATCATTACGGCAATTGAAATGTTCGCCGGAATTGGCGGATTCCGATTGGGGCTTGAGGCAAACGGCATCGCTGTTGCATGGGCCAATGACATCGATCCCCTTGCTTGCCAGATATACCAGAGCAGGTTTGGCGTGAACAGCATCGTGGAAGGTGATATTTACAAGGCTCTTGACACAATTCCAGAGCATGACGTTCTTACCGCAGGGTTTCCTTGCCAGCCTTTTAGTCAAGCAGGCAAGAAGCTGGGGATAAAGTGCAGCGAACAGGGTACTCTTTTTGAAGCAATTGCCAGCGTTTTAGAAACACATCGGCCAAGATGGTTCGTCCTGGAAAATGTCAAGCGTCTGCTGACAATGGAGAAGGGTATCCATTTCCGCAGAATTCTGAGCGATCTGGGAACTCAGGGATACCTAATCGAATGGCGACTCATGAATTCTAAACATTTTGGATTAGCTCAGAATCGTGAACGAGTCATCATCGTAGGTACGCGTCTTAGAGAAGAAAACACCATTGTTGAAATGCTACAAAACTACTCGACTCTACTGACACCAAAATGCGTCGAGGAGTGGCAGCTTTGGCATTTTGATGGATCAGCCAGAACGATGCAAGACCTCATCAGTTTCGATCAAGGCTTTGAACGATGGGGCATTGCTTGGAATGGGAAAGTGCTAACCCTGCCGGTGCAGGAGATGATAGATATCGCCGCACCGATACGTTTGGAAGACATCTTGGAACATGATGTAGATTCCTCTTTCGATATGACTGAACGGACACTTGAATGGATACATAAAAACCAGCCTGTCAACGCTCTTATCAACGGAGTTGAAATACTCAGTAATCAAGAGGGCGGTAGGAGAATGGGTTATACCATCTTTGGAACTTCTGGAATAGCTCCTACAGTGACCGCTAGTACATCCAGACACTACGAAAGATATCTCATTCAAAGCCAGTATCGCAGGCTAACAAACATCGAATACGCACGCCTACAGGGTTTCCCCGACACATGGTGCGAGATCGCCTCAGTCTACGATCAGTATCGCCTCTACGGTAATGCCGTGCCACCACCAATGATCCGATGGGTCACTTCCAGACTGGGCCAATCCAATATCGAGTCGATGGACATCGCACGAGGGACATTATTTGCGATGGAAAAACCTGCTTGATTTTCTGACAACGCTACACTTGTTTTATTCCAAACTAGGTCATTAGTTCGTAACATAAAGTCACGACGATGCTCAAACGTAAGTCATTGAAAAGCATACCTTTCGTTGCGCTCATGGAGACAAATTTGTTAGCAAATTAACAACTCAGGACACTAGGTAATAAACGATGCCAACGAATTCTTCACTATCTTCGCGGATAGTCGCCTCCGTTGCCTTCAGCCTTCTTCTCTCCAGCGCCTCCGCGCAGACTCCCGCCACCGGACTCGATTACAAGCACGAGCAGCCCGTCCGCGCACAGCACGCGATGGTGGTCACGGTGCAGCACGACGCTACCGATGCGG
>JAJYGR010000023.1 GCA_021790655.1 Acidobacteriota bacterium
AAACAGGCGCAAACCAATGTTCCACATGGATTCGCGTTTCAAGGGGCTGCAGGCGTGGGGGTATCTTGAGGTGTAACCGACGCGGCCGCAGCGTTCTGCTGGGCGGCGAGCAGGCTGCGCACCAGGCGCGTGGGAACGACGGCTCGAAAGATGGCGCGCTTCCCTTTCTGCTCCGCCTTCATGCTGCGTACAAAGGCTTCCCAGTCCGCAGTGTTCGTGTCTTGTGCACCGATCGAGACCTGGGTGGAACGGATGAGGCCAAGCGCCAGGTTCACCGCCTCGACCGACTCTTTAGCGGCGGCGGCGGCGGGCGCAATCTCTTCCAGTCGCAGACGGACCGATCCAAGATAGCGGATCGAGCCGATGAACGCGGCACCTGCGGGAAGCGATACGGGCAAGCCGAAGACGTTGAAGTGTACCCCCGGGCCCGTGGAGGGTCCAATCTCGCCAATTCCCCAGGCTTCCGACAGCAATGGCACCTTCGAGTAGTATCGCGACAACAATGTATCGCCAGTAAATGGCGACGCGGCGGAATGATATCGATCGACGATCGAGTGAATCTGTTCGGCGGTGGGAGCATTGGAAACGGCCACCAAATCGTAGCCGAGGACAACCACCCGGACGGTGCGACCGTCGTGCGCAATCGAATAGATTTCGTCGCCAGCATAGCCTTCACGGGCAGACGACTGCGCCTCCAGATAAGACGCCAAGCGCTTTCCATCGAAGCGCCCTTGAAACACCTCAGAATACGCGACGGCACCGTTAGGGCCATTGGGATCCGACATGCGATGGATGGCGAAGGCCGCCTGATCGAGGTCGCGCTCGAATACAATGCCGGTGGCATCGATGAACTTCTGATAGTCGGGATCATGGGCGACTGGGTGCTGATCAAAGCGAGTCAGCGTCCGAAGAGGCTGTAAATCAAAGTAGACGATGCCGTCGGCCTCCGGAAGAATACTTGCGACTTCCGGAGGCGCCTGTTTGCGAAGATAGACTGCGGCGACAAGCGCAGCCACGAGCGCCAGCGCGACCGCCAAACTGATCCATGTGCGTCTACGCATGTGGAGGCGCGAACCTCATGCGCTGAATGCAGGGAAGATGGAGGCGGGAACGAGGTATACGACTTCGGCCACTCGAATCAGTCATTGAAGTTGCATCAACCTGCCACTACGCCGTCCGGGCAAACTCGAACTGGAAACAGTCCTATGCGAAGGGCGAAATGTGATTCCGAGGATAGCATGAATCCGTGCCAGGCAGAATAAACCTTGCATCGGAGAGCGCGACTGCGGTTCATTCTGCGACTCGGGTCAGCTCCAACCCCTGGCCGATGGGCAGCGTTACGGAGATTGATCTAGGCTGCGACCGCACATGCGCGACATATCCGGTGAGCTGATGAGACAGGACGTTATCGGCGACAACAATGGCGCCGGGACGGAGACGCAGCATGTCGAAAAAGCGGATGTAGTCATGCTTTTCGCAATCGATCAGTACGAATTCCAGATCGCGCAACCATGGTAGAGCGTCGGCAGCGTCGCCCAGACGAAACTCCACAAATTCGCTGAGGCCAAGCCGGGCGATGGTCTGTTTCGATTCGGCCTGGCGGATAGGTTCAATCTCCAGCGAGATGAGCTTGCCTTGCGTCTGCTGCGCGGCGGCGGCAAGAGCGATGGTGGAAATGCCGCTCGATCCACCGATCTCGACCATCTTTTTTGCGCCAATGCCGGAAACCAGTGCAGAAAGAAATTCGGCGCTCGCGGGGGCAAGGTTGCGATGGCGCTCCGAGAAAGGAACGTCGGCGTCTTCCTGGTGCGCCTTGCGGGCCCACAAGCGCTGAATCTCTGCGCGATGGCTTTCATTCAACATTGCAATTCCAACATTGCCGGCAAGAACGAAGGGCTAGTTTTGTTCCGCTTTGACGGCCGCTTCCGCCGCCTGAAAGCCAATTTTCGAATGGTGGCCGTCGCAGAATGGCTTGTTGACAGAAGCCCCACAACGACAAAGCGCGACTCTTTCCTTCCCGCTCAAGTCGTAGCGGTTTCCATCTGCATCGGTCAGTTCCAACTTCGACAAATCCCCTGTGACCATAAACGGGCCATTCTTGAGTGCAACAGTTTTGATAGCCATCGTTGTTTCTCCCTGGATTTATTTTTGAAGTTCAGTTTGCCGCATGCGTTCTGCCCATGCAATAGAAAAATTGGCTGGCCTGTCCATCGTCGATGCCGCGGCAGGCCAGGTTGATTTAATTTATTCGATGCAATTCGTGAACTCTTTTACTGGATGAGCGTCGGTTCGTCTCCGTTTTCTTTTTCTTCGGGCGGAATGACGACAGCCGCTGCGACCTTGTCCGGGTCCTCCAGGTTCAGCAGGCGCACGCCTTGCGTGGAGCGACCGGCCGCACGCACGGTTTTGGTATCGATGCGAATGATCTTGCCAAATTGGCTGATCACCATCAGTTCGCTGGAATCGTCTACCAGATTGATCGAGCAAACCTTGCCATTCTTTTTCATCGTCTTCAGGTTGATGACGCCTTTGCCGCCGCGTGTCTGCAGACGATATTCATCGACATCGGTGCGCTTGCCATAGCCATTGTCGGTGACGGAGAGAATCAGGCAGGCGCAATCGGCGCCGCTGTCGCCTTTTTTACGCTCTTTCGGGGTGACCGCAACGCCGACGACATAATCGTCCTTCGCCAAATCGATGCCGCGCACACCGTATGCGGGCCGACCCATGGAGCGAACATCGTTTTCGTCGAAGCGGATCGCCATGCCATCATGTGTCGCGAGAAAGACGAGCTGTTTGCCGTCGGTAATCCTTGCGGCCACCAGTTCATCTTCCTTGTCGATGCCAATGGCAATAATTCCTTTGGACATCACGTTCGAAAAATCTTTCAGCGGCGTCTTCTTGACCGTTCCATTGCGCGTACCGAAGAAGATGTACTTCCCTTCCTCCTCCAGGTTCCGCACCGGCAGAATCGCGCAAACATTTTCTCCCGGTTGCAGGCTCAAAAGGCTGGCCATGGCCTTGCCCTTCCCTGCCGCGCCAACATCGGGAATCTCATAGACCTTGAGCCAGTAGACACGGCCGGTGTTGGTGAAGCAGAGCAGGTATGCGTGAGTGGAATCGATGATCAACTGCTCAACGAAATCCTCTTCCCGCGTGCGCATGCCGAAGCGACCCGTGCCGCCGCGACGCTGCTGGCGATACGTTGAGATTGCCGTGCGCTTCAGATAACCGGAATGCGAGACGGTGATGGCCACCTGCTCGTCCGCAATCAGGTCCTCCATCTGCAACTCAGCCGTCTCGTCCAGAATCTGTGTGCGGCGAGCATCGCCGTAGTCCTTCTTGACAGCTTCCAGTTCCTTGACGATAACGCTGCGCAGCTTTTTCTCGCTGGCAAGAATCGATTCGTACTCCGCAATTCTGTCGCGCACTTCAGCAAGTTCCTTCAGCAGTTCGTCGATGGAAAGTTGCGTCAACCGATAGAGCTGCAGTTCGAGAACCGCGTCGATCTGGCGATAGGTCATGCCGGCTTCGGCCGCCAGGTTGGTCGTGTCCTTGTCCAGCTTGATGACAATCTCTTTGCCCAGCGAGAAGCGATGCAGATTTTCCCGTGCATCCGCGCGCGAAGAAGACCCGCGAATAATTTTGATGAAGGCATCCAGATTGTCGAGCGCGATTTTGTAGCCTTCGAGAATATGTTCACGCTCGCGCGCTTTTTTCAGCAGGAAGGCGGTGCGGCGACGCACGACATCCACGCGATGATCGAGGAAATGCCGAATCGCCTGCGGCAGGCCCATTTCTCGCGGCTGGCCATTGACGACCGCCAGAAAAATCATCGAGAAGCTGTCCTGCATCTGGGTATTTTTGTAGAGCTGGTTCAGCACAATCTGCGCTTCCGCAGTCCGCTTCAACTCAATCACGATCCGCATGCCGTCGCGATCGCTCTCATCGCGCACGTCGCTGATGTCGTCGATCACCTTCTCATTTACCAGGTCGGCGATGCGCTCAATCAGCTTCGACTTGTTCACCTGGTACGGAATTTCCGTAACGATGATGGCCTGACGCCCTTGCGTAATGTTTTCGATGGCCACGCGCGCCCGCATCAGGAAGCGGCCACGTCCAGTCCGGTATGCCTCCACGATTCCACTGCGGCCATAGATAAAGCCGCCGGTCGGGAAATCCGGGCCCTGCACGTGCTGCATCACTTCCGCCAACCCGGCATGGGGATTGTTCACCATCTCAATCGCAGCATTCACGATTTCTGTCAGATTGTGCGGAGGAATGTTGGTGGCCATGCCAACGGCAATGCCGCTCGATCCATTCACGATCAGCGTAGGAATACGCGTGGGCAGCACCGTCGGCTCGAAGGTGCTCTCATCGTAATTCGGCGTAAAGTCTACCGTGTCCTGGTCGATGTCGGCCAGCATCTCGCCGGCAATGCGGGTCAACCGAGCTTCCGTGTACCGCATGGCGGCGGGCGGGTCGCCATCGACGGAGCCGAAGTTCCCCTGACCGTCGACCATGGTGTAGCGCATGGTGAAGGGCTGGGCCAGCCGGACCATGGTGTCGTAAATAGAAGCATCGCCATGGGGATGGTAGAGGCCCATGGCCTGACCGACGACCTTGGCGCACTTGGTGTATTTCTTGTTGTGCTGCAGGCCCATCTCTTGCATGGTGTAAAGAACGCGCCGGTGTACGGGTTTCAGACCGTCGCGCACATCCGGTAACGCGCGCCCGATAATCACCGACATGGAGTAGTCAAGATACGAGCGGCGCATCTCATCTTCAATGTTGATGAAGATCATGTTCGCCGCACCTGGACCCGTTGGACCGCCCAGAGGCGTTCCGCTGCTGCTTGAGCCGTCGCTGCCATTATTGCCAAGAGGAAGTTGGGGGTTTTGCTCGTCTGCCATGTTTTTTTGTCGCGAACCGTTCTGTAGAGGGTGAGCCTAAAGCCTATCCGGCGGGCTATTGGGACAGTTTTCCGCGCGGTCGGATGGAACGGAAGGTCTCTATCTAGAATACCGTGTTTTCAGTAGTTTGGTGAGCGCTACGCGAACCACAGGTTCTACGAAGTCGGTGAGGTGTGGTTTTGCAGGCTGGGCAGCCTTGCGTGCTGAAGCAGCTTCCACCGATCGAGGAGCCAAGCCGAGAGTTCGTTCATTCGCGTTGTGGGCAAGTTGGGCAGCAACTGCGTGAGATACCGTTGCGGGTCCACATCGTGGCAGCGACAGGTACTGGTCAGGCTGGCCAGCATCGCCGCACCAGACCGACTGCGTCGCCCGCGAGATCTCAAAGCCCTGCCGTTGAAAAATGTCTTCCATCCTGTATAAAGGCAGGTAATCAGCGAACTTGCTCATTACGATGTAAGCTGGCAGCCCCGGCCTGGCCATGCCCTTGTCGATCGCCGTCTCCGGCTTGGCCGCCGTTTTCATCCGCGGGTTATTGCCGCTGCTCTCGCCGCCCGGACAGGCATATTTCTTGCGCACATGATGGATGCGCTCGAAGTAGCCGGGTAGTTACTCCACCTGCCAGCTTTCGTCCGCGCCGATCTCGTTGCGCTCGACGCCGCAGCACGGACATACACGTTCGATCGCTTTCAGTTCATAGACATGCGTGGTGAGGGGCAGGTTCTCAATGTCTCGCACAAAGTTCAACTTCGGGTCCTCAGTCGAATCTCGCAAGAGGTGTTTTCCGGCGGAGAGTCGAGCAAACCGGCGATCAGTTCAAGCTGTCGGCTTCTTGAATCTTTGCCTGGGCCACTGCTTGCTTCCCCAGTGCATGCAGTACTTGAGACTGGAAGAGGAGTATGTCCTAAACGAGAGGAATTTCAGACGAGCAAAAAATCGACATCCCTGCAAGGTCCTACGGCAATCAGACGGGACTATCTGCCCGCCGTAGCGGAGGACAACAAAGCATGGGTGGGGACCGCATGTTGCGCCAGCAACTTGTAGTCCTGATACTGAATCGTCAGCGTGGCGCGGCCTCCCAGTCGAATATTGGAAACGCTCTTGTTCTTCTGCGGCAGCCAGAACTCGCCGACCTTTTCATAAGTCTGAGCAATGCTGGTACTCGTGATCCAGAAAGACGGATTTTTCGCCGGCTGCGCTTGAATGCGACATACCGCAAAGTCGCGATCGTTGATCCAGATTTTTCCGCGATACAGATATTTGTTCGGCTTTCTCGGCTCAACCGTCACAACGTAAGAGCAACCGTCTGCCGCCGACTCATACTCCAGGTCGCTAAAATTGTAATTTTTCTCATTCAGGTCGACCGCTTTTCGGGTTGCGTCCCGCTGCGCATCCGTTTCAGTCTTCACCAGCCGCTTCAGCACCCGATCCACCAGAAATCTCGGGCCGCTCTCAGATGTCACCTTGAATTCCTTGGTGTCGGGCGCTTCATAATTCACATCCACGGCCATCGTGGCACGCAAGTCGCCCGGAAACCCGTGGTAAACCAGCGTGTAAGTGCGCTGCCCCCGATAGCTTTCCAAGTCTCTCGCTCGCTCCACATTCCTCGCAACCAAGGTGTCAACCACCTGAGAAAGCGTCATCGGAGGCACGCTCGATTTCACCGGGGCCGTTGCCGCAAACATTTCTCGGAAAGGATAAACATTCAGCGATAGAAGGAGCGCCGCAAGCAAAGAATACCGGAAAATTTCGACGATCTTATACGGTTGTGCTGGTACCGACAGATTCATGCATGCTCCGGTTCTTGTCGTTCGCAAGTGCCGCAGCCACAGGCACAGATAGTTGGGAACAATACGTTTGATAGATGTCTTGAAATGCCTTCTCCCAGGAACTCGACTTCGCATACTCGCGCGCGGATTTCCTCATCGCAGACAACCTATCGGGATCAGTCATCAGCGCGGCAACATAGGTCGTGAATTCCTCGAAGTTTCCAGCGACGTATCCTGTCTTTCCGTGCTGCACCGTGTACCCTGGACCGCCGGCCCCAGTGACAACAGCCGGAACTCCAGACGAAAGGGCTTCGAGAACGACCAGGCCAAAGGTCTCTGTCTCGGATGGAAATGCCAGTACATCCATGTTGGCATATGCGCGCGACAGCTCGTCGCCGGTAAGCACGCCGCGAAATTCTGCACGCTGCAGGTTTTGGCGCAACCAACTCTCCTCCGCGCCCTGGCCTACGATGAGAAGCCGAAAATCGCGACACTCTTTATGATGCAGCGCACGCTCCATCCGCGACAGCCAACGGACATTTTTTTCCGGCGTCAGACGGCCCACGTAGCCAATCGTGAAAGGACCGCTCTGGCGGTCGCGGAATTTCGGATCGAACCTGGCCGTATCGACCCCATGACCCATTGGAAAACAGGGCTTGCCGGTCGCCTTTGTCAGTTCCTCCATGATTTCAGGGTTGGGCGCAAACAGAAACCGCGGAATCTTGTAGAAGCGGGTGGTGGCGACGCGGCTAAAATTCTGCGCTGCACGCGAGAACGGTTCTGCCAGATTCTTCGGCAAAAACGACAGCGCTTTGGCCGCGCGCAGTCCTGCGTATTGCGGGAGATTGGTCTGCCAAAAAGCTGCCAGCGGAGTTTTCGTATTGTGCGCATACAGTGCGCCAAGAATGCCAACGTCGCTGGGGCCGGTGATTTGTACCACGTCCGGCCTGAATTCGCGCAGCAGGGCAGCCACCTCTCGATAGTGCCTTAAAAAAAAAAGATCGAATTCGTGGTTTCGGTCCAGCGGAAATTTGATCGGTCCGCGGCAAAGCTGCACCCGGGTCACCGAGCCTTCACGGTTGACCTCATTGCGCGGCCCCGCATGGACGATCAGCAAGGGAATACCCCGTTGCTGCGCGAACGCTACAAAATTACGGGCCACCATTGCGACCCCGTCAACTTCATGAAATGCATCGGGGAAAAAAGCGACCCGCACGGACTCTCGACTCACGAAATCGCCTCAGACGGGCCGTCCGCAAGCATATGCAAGTCCACTTCGTTTGCGTAGACGCGTTTCGCCGCCCACTGCACCGTCGCGTTTTCGGCTAGTCGGAAGACGGAAAAAATTCGCTCGACAAATGCGGGCGGCGCCTTCCAGAATGCCGACAACGGCTGAAACCCCTCCCCCGTCCTGTCGGGATGAAAAACGCGGTCGTCCCAACGGCGAGAGCCTTCCGGGTATTCCGGGTAGTACCGGATCACATCGAGTACCGCATGCGCAACGCGAACGCACATCGGATCGGCGTATTGCCCCATGAACAGGATGTGGCTGTGCTGTTCCTCGCGAATTTCGTGGACGAATTCCGCAAAGCTCTGCGCGTTGCTCAGGTTGACCGTGGCGCTCGGCTCGCACGTGTGCCGGTCTCCGCCGGAAACGATTGGCCGCTCCCAGCGTTGCGCCAGCGGGATGATTTGTTTATTTTCCTGCCACTTCCGCATTCCGTTGATTTCGAACGCATGCATAAATGGATTGTTCTGCTGCAAAAAACGGTCCAGGCACAGTGCATGGCGCTGCGACCCCACACCGGACAAATCCCAATGCGGATGGTTGAACACAATCAGCACGTCGGGAAACCCATGCAATGCCGCCAGCAGTTCCGTCACACGCGGAACGGAAGGGTTCTGCGTGTACTCGTCGAGCGCCGCAGCCAGATCGGGCACTTGGGCAACCGGCAGGTTGTGAATGCCTAGATGGAACATGCTCCCGCAATACGGAACGCTCCACTCCATCGAAAGCGGAACTTCCGCAGTCTCCGTGGCCAGCCGCAATAAGGAGGGAGCTTGGATCGAATCATGATCGGTCAGCGATACCAGGCCGGCCAGATCCAGACCGTTCTCAATCTGGCCCTTTTCCACATCGAAGGCCAGCTTGGGCGTCAGTGGCGATGTCCAATATGCGCGAGAAAAATCGACAGGAACTACGGATTTTCGATACTGCGTGTCCAAAGCCCGTTGAAGGATGGGCCACTTTTCCGTGAATGCCGGAATGAACTGCAGCTTCTCTTTCGAGTGTCGAGTGTGGCTGTGCAGCGAAACCCCGGTTCGATATTCTCGGGTACAACCCGGACTCCGCCAAATACACGAAACTTTAGTGGATGCCAATGGCGATAGAACCTCTCAAACTGTTAGAAAATTACCACACCAAAGGAACAACCGGCAGCGAAATGCACGGAGGAAGAGTTTGCCCACATGTTCGACTCGTTCGCAACAGATATGTCATCGCCCCACGGCGTTTTTTTATGAACTTTGGTTGACTACGATCCATCTCAATTCTTAACTTCTAAAGACTTAACGACATCAGCTAGTCTACTCTCAATCGCAGCAATTCTGAAATGCAGCGCGCCGTCCCAATACTTTCTCCCCATGGAACGCGAGGCTTAGGATGGCCTTTCCGCCTGAGCGTATACTGCGGTTGCCATGCGACCTCCTGTCCCGTTGTCTCTTGTCCTCACCAGTGTTTGCCTTCTTACGCTTCCCGTCTATGCCCAGACCGGTGCCCAGAACCGGGCCCAGACCGCACCGGGATCCTCGCCTCTGCTGGTCGTCGTCAACCAGGGAGATAAAGACATCAGCCTTGTCGACACCGCCACCGAACAGTCGATCGCGACCATCCCCGAAGGCGTAACCGTCATGCACGGTCATGAAGCCGCTGCATCCCCGGACGGCCGCATCGCCTACGTTCCCATCTACGGCAATGTCGGCGTCGGTCACCCCGGCCTCAATGGCCACGAAATGCTGGTCATCGATCTGCCCTCGCGCAAAATCATCGGCCACGTCGACTTTGGCCACGGCGTCCGTCCCCATTGCGTCGTCTACAACAAAAATGCTCAGTTTCAGTACCTCAACGATCAGGCCACGGCTTTTCTCCAAGCGGATGGGCCAGTCATCTTCGGGGACTTCGGACTTCGGAGGCGTGATGTCCCAAAAGCATAATCCGGACCAATTGGCGGTATTCGACAATAATATTCGCGCTCGAATTGAAGGCATTCGCCAAAGTGAACGATGTTTATGGTGCAAGAATCCCAATCACCCCCTTAAAGCAAAGGGGCTTTGTTCGCACTGCTACAGATGGGACAATGCGCAGCGAAAACTCTTTCAAGAGGTATCGCGTCTACCTGCGAAGACTGCAAGAGATCCCTACGCTGAAGTACGTCGTCAACTCAAAATAGCCAACGAGGCAATTGATCTGTGCAAAATAGAGGGGGAAGTGCTCGAAGATATTTTGGATAGGACAGATTCAAGAAGCCTTGAGCGTGCATTCGATGCACTCAGTAAGAGGATATTGGGGGGGAAAAGAGGATCACAGCTTTTCGATCAAAATACTTCTTATTTTTACGATTTCTCGGAGATGCAACGAATCTGGCTTCGGCACTTGATCGGGATGTTATTGGAGGAAATGAATCGTAAGAGTCGTCACAAGAGAGCTTTTAGTAGCTGGCTGCATAAGAGAAATGCTGCGGCCGACGCAGGAGCGCCTGCGAAATAAACCTTGCACTAAACGAAAAGCACAACGATGTTCAATGCGTGCCCGCGGCCGGGTTCGGAGCCGCCTCGCGACCTTTCAGCCGGTCATAGAGGTAAAGATCGCTGACTGTGCCCAGGGCCAGATTGTAGTAATCGGGAGTTCCGATGGCTGCGCACAGTTCTTCGTCGAATGCGTGCAGGGCGCGCAGATGGGCGGCTGTTGCTGCGACTTCCAGCTTGCTGGTGCGCAGGAATTTTTGATAACCGCGGTCGACGAGGGCGGAGATTTCGCCGCCAATCAGGCAGCCTGGCCGGGCGACGTAGGCAGCGCCGCCGTTGGGCGTTCGCGCCAGTACCGCACCGCAGCCGTATTTGCGTACCCGAACCTGATTTGCGGCGCTGGGAGTGTCCACGACATCAAATCCATGAGAACGGAAATATGTCAGGGCGCTATCGAAGGTCTTGGCGGGAGGGTTTGATTTTTTGCTCATGGAATTATCGATTGCACTCCGGGTTTCGGAAATGGTACGAGCTCTGCGCCTGTCGCGCGGGCGATTGCGACTGTTCGCAAGCTGACGCTACACTTTCAGTATAGCGTGCAGAGATTCGCCCCCGACGTTTCGAATGTTTCGCCGGAATCGACGAATAAGCGAATCATCCATGCGAACGGTTTTTGGAGTGGTAAGGACCACAATGCTGCGCATGGCCCAGGTGCATTTCGATGCAATTCGACAGCACGGGGAAGAGACCTACCCGGATGAATGTTGCGGCGTGCTGCTCGGACGTATCGGAGACAACGCAAAGATTGTTGTGGAGGCGATCCAGGCGGAGAATACTCGCACAGATGCCGCTCACAATCGTTACGAGATTGCGCCGTGGCAATTGATTCGGATCCAACAGCAGGCGCGGCATCGAGAACTGGACATTGTTGGTTTCTATCATTCCCACCCAGACCATCCAGCGGAGTGGTCGAAGACCGATTTGGAAGAAGCGCACTGGATTGGATGTTCGTATGTCATCACCAGCGTCGTGGGAAATGCAAGTGCTGGCATTGAGGCTGCGATGGGTCGGGCTACGAAGACAAATTCGTTTCTGTTGACAGGAACGGGTGAGGAAGACAAGCGGCTGGAACACGAACCCATTGAAGTTATGGCCAGCGTCGGCGCACGGTAGCTTGGTGGATGCGAGCAGGCAGTCGGCACGGAACTAGAACCATGCGAGGATTGCATTATGCAGATTGATATTCTCACTCCAGCCACAGCGTTGACGCAGGAAGAGATGGCGCGGTACGCGCGGCATTTGATTTTGCCCGAGGTAGGGGAGGCGGGTCAGGTGAAGCTGAAGGCAGCGCGTGTCCTGTGTGTCGGCGCTGGAGGATTGGGAGCGCCGTTGAGCATGTACCTGGCGGCGGCCGGGGTGGGTACGCTGGGCCTCGTGGACTTTGATGTGGTTGAGGCTAGCAATCTCCATCGTCAGATTATTCACGGTACCCATGATGTGGGTCGGCACAAGCTTGACTCCGCGGAAGAATCGCTGAAGGCCATCAATCCCAACGTAAGGATTATGAAATTTCCAACGCGATTGAACAGCGAAAATGCGCTGGAGATTTTCAAGGATTTCGACATTGTTGCCGATGGAACCGACAACTTCCCGACGCGCTATCTGGTGAACGATGCCTGTGTGCTTGCCGGCAAGCCGAACGTATACGCCTCGATCTTCCGCTTTGAGGGGCAGGCCAGCGTCTTCGGCACGAAAGAAGGGCCATGTTATCGATGCCTGTATCCAGAGCCACCGCCGCCGGGAATGGTTCCTTCCTGTGCGGAGGGAGGCGTGTTGGGGATTCTGCCGGGGCTGCTGGGGACCATCCAGGCGACGGAGGTCATCAAGTTGATTCTGGGCGCGGGGGAACCGCTGGTGGGTCGGCTGCTGCTGGTCGATGCGCTGGCGATGAGTTTTCGCGAATTGAGACTCCATAAGAATCCTGCATGCACGGTATGTGGCACACATCCGTCTATCGCCAAGCTGGTGGACTACGAGCAATTCTGCGGATTACCGTCTGAGTCGGCCGTTCCCACAGTGGTAGTGAACGGCATTTCACAGATGCAGCCGGAGGATCTGAAGCGGCGACTGGATGCGGGCGAGAACTTATTTGTGCTGGACGTGCGCGAGCCGCATGAATTTGCCATTGCACAGATTGGCGGCCACCTGATTCCACTGAACGACCTGCCCTGGCGGGTGCGAGAACTGGATGCCGAACGCGAGATTGCAGTGCATTGTAAATCTGGCGTGCGCAGCCAGAGAGCGGCGGAATTTCTGATGCAGAGCGGCTTCAAGAACGTTCACAATGTTGCCGGCGGCATCAACGCGTGGTCAGAGAAAGTAGACCCAAAAGTGCCGAAATATTGAACTTCTCGGAAAACGGAGAAATAGCAGAAATACCAAGTCACGCTTTGTGGAAGATGTCCCAGTTATCTCTGAATTCTGCCAAAACAGGCGAGTTCCAGGCGATTCCCGGCATTCGTAAAGAGTTGGCGAAATATTTGTCGAAGCTGGGCTCATTTTGAACTAGAACTGTCCCCGGGACAATGAAGTATTCGACTGATACGCCAGGTCTATTTAAGAGAACAAACACATAAACGTGCTCGCTCTTCACGTCCGCCGGCTTTATCAAGAAATAGTTTCACTTCCGAAGAGCTTTGACTTGCACGCTGAATGTCTTACCGGTTGATCCGTTGTGGGCCAGCAGATCGATAGCTTTGGCATTCCCAAAGGTAACCGAGGTCTGAATGCGTCTTTTCAGAAGTTCGGCGGCCACAAAGAATTCAGCAGACAGGCCGATCATTTGTCCGTCAGAGCGGGCTTTATTTTTTATGGACGTTTCAGTCATTAGATTATTATCTCCCCCGATGTCTGGCTCCGACTCCGTCCAGTCAGAAAGTCCTCATAGTGTCCAATCTGTTTTCCAACGCACGCAACTGCGCAGGTTCCAGGTTGCGGCGATCAGGCCGAGTAACAGCAGGAAGCTGGCGATGACGACGGCAGGCCAGAACTCCCATCGCCGGATGTGAAGCAGCCGCTCCACAAACCAGAAATAGACGATCAGTCCGAGCAGCCAGTGGCGTGCGAGGCTGGATCCGGACTTCAATGCCACGGCGAGCGGAAACATCAGGAAAAGAAAATCGTAGATCTGGTGCTTGAAGCAGAGCAGACAGGCTGAGGTGAGACAGGCCATGAGGACGCGACCGTCGACTTGTTTGCCGCAGACGAAGAAGTACATGGCGATTCCCAGGGCCAGGGCGATCCCGCTAAGGTAGGGAATCACTGCCATCCATCCGGCTGCATGGGAAAGATAAAAGGCGTCCGGCACCGGGCAAAACAGCGGCGGATGGCGAAACGCGATTTCGCTGACGGCCATGATGTTGGCGAGTCCGGGAGACACGTTATTGGTGGAGGTGCGGAAGGGTTCAAGCAGCAGTGTCCAGAAGGGCGTGCGCAGCCATCCATAAAAGAACAAAAATCCTGCTGCGGGCGGCAGCAGCGAATAGAGCAGCACACGCCAACGCCTGCGTAGCAATAGAAACGTCGCCAGCACGGGCGGCACGCTGTACTTTGCCCACGCAATTCCGAGCAGCAGTCCGCGTCCACGGGAAGACATTGCTATGGCCCACAGGGCCATGGATGCCAGTACTAGCGCGGTCACCTGGCCGTTGCCAATGGTGACGCGGGCGGGTGTGCCGGTCAGCACCAGCAGCGTGAGCAGCCAGCGCTGGCGGTCACTCAATTCGTACATTCGCGCGATCAGCCAACAACTCAACAGCACGAGCGCCACATTGATGACCGCCCAGATGATCTTGGCCGGCATCAGCGGCAGATAGCCGACGGGCAGCATTGCGACGTAGAGCTCATGCAGATCGTTGGGGACTTGGTTCAGCAGGATGCGATGGCCGGGATCTCCGGCGAGGTACGTGGCCCAGGGATCGATGTGTTGCGTGAGTAGGCGCGCGGGACTCCATTGAAAATCGAGCGAGTGGAGGATGCTGTTGCGAATCGCGTCTGCAGTGGAAATAAGGGCAAGGACTGTCCCGAGCCACAGAGCGGGGAGGGACAGAAGCCAGTCGAGCCAAGGGTCGGGTGGCCTGTTCGGCTCGATGGTCAGCGACGACTGATTTTCAGATGCGTTCATGAATGCGCATTGCCCTTGTTGGGAGTGTACTGAAAGGGCTGCGGATTACGAGAGCTGAATTTGTACCAGATCCTGGTCCTGCACGGACCCGCTCGGGGGCAGTCCAGGGGAAATCTTTGAAGTCTGCGGAGCTCGCCAGTGGTCGATGTACGAAACCTGGTGAACGCAGGAGATGGTGCAGTTGGGGGCACATGTTTTCTCTGTCAGGAATTCTCGCTGCACATCCTGACGGCGATATTCCGACAGCGGCGTGCCAGGCCAGCCCCGCTGTTGCGAACAGTAATGCACCAGGCCGTTTTCGCAAATGTAGATATATCGCGCGCCTGCGCGGCAACGCCAATCATTGGGCTCGCCTTTGACGATGGCTTCTTGAAAGTGATTGAAACGGGAATAGTGCTTCTTGCCGAGATTCTTCACCTCGTAATAAATCCGGCGCTCTTCGCCTCCCAGCGGTTTCAACTGACCATCGCCGTCGTGAATGATGCCGATGGTGGAGGTAAATCCCAGCTCCAATGCGCGGCGCGCTATCGTCAGTGCATCCTGGGGATACTTGATGCCGCCGCCGACGACGGAATTGATGTTGACATGAAAATTGGCATGCTCAGCCAGCATCTGCAGTTTCTTGTCCAGCACTTTCAGGCTCTTCTTGGAGACCTCGTCGGGCTGCACGTTATCGATGGAAATTTGCATGTGGTCGAGACCGGCGCGATTGAGGCGCTGGATGCGTTCGGGCATCAGCAGATAGCCGTTCGTAATCATGCCGGCGATGCGGCCATGATGCCGGATGCGGGCGATGATCTGCTCCAGCTCCGGATGCAGCAGCGGCTCTCCGCCGGAGATGGTGATAACGCTGGTGCCGAGGCGGGCCAGATCGTCAATGCGACGCAGCATTTCCGGCAATGGAACCGGTTCGGAGACATCGTCAAACTCGTTGCAATAGGTACAGGAAAGGTTACAGCGCCGCATGGGAACGATGTGCGCCATGTACGGATGGCTGGTCGATGCCACGGCATGCGCAATGGAGGCAAGTTCGCGAACTCGCCGGGTCGCAGCCTTGATGCGGCGGGGAAGCGACCGGCGGGCCAACGTGGAGGAGCGTTCCGTCATCTCTATTCATTGAATCACAGTGGGGCGGGAAGCGAATAGTGGCGCCTTCCTTTCACGTGGATGTGGAAACACCGCCCACCTGTCTGGAACCGTCGTGCTTACGCATTCATTCAAACCGCGTCTCTCGCTCTCAGCCCCTGGCGGACCAGTCGGGGGACCGACAGCAGCGTGATGGCATATAGAAAGATGGACGCGGCGGTGAATCCAAGGTGTCCGTGGCGCATGTCTTCGAACACCAGTTTCGATGCCACGAATATCAATGCGCCATAGGCAAGCCACCGCAATTCCCTTCTCTGCCAGCGCGAGCCGCTGTAAGCCAGGACCAGCGCAATTGCGCAAATAGTTAGCGTACGGATGACGGCGACATGAGCTGCCCCGGGAGTGCTGCCGACCAGCGCGAGCCGAACCAGCGCCCACACCAGCAGTGCCGCTGTGGCGCTGACCGCGAGGGCCGCCGAAAGAACATAGAGAAGCCAATGCTTCCACTGCTCCGCCGGGAAGCGCCGTTCCAACGCATAGCAAAGAACCGCAGAGGCGGAAACACACCAGACAAGCCACCCGGGTGAGAGAGGGAAAGCTCCCACAATTGCGTGAAACACATACACCAGCAGTCCGGAGGAGAACACAGCCGCGCCGAGAAACACCAATCCATGGAATTCAAGTGTCAGACGTGCTGACTGTGCTCCCACAAGCGTGGCAGCAATCGCAGCGCCGATCAGGGACAGCGCCAGCCACACAGGCGGCAGGCATAAGTAGCTGCCTGCCAATAAGAGGACGGCGCTTCCCGCGGCATAGACGTGGTAGTTACGCTGTTCAGGAGCGGTGTCGAAGTGAACAATGACAATCGCATAGCCTGCAGCCGACGAAATGAGACAGAGCGCCCCCAGCACAACCGCGCCAGCGCCGGACCAGAACGACAGCACACTCCAGACGACCAGTAGGAACGCAACCAATGTCTGCGCTATTTCGAAGAAGGTGATCCTATGTCCTCGCAGCACCGTCTGGACAGTGGCGCTAGCTGCGTAGATCAGCAGCAGAGTTGGGGCGAGCCCCAGCAGCAGCGCTCCGCTGACTGCCCGGTACTCCATTCGGATGCCTTCTGGCCTGGAGCCGATATAGACCATGGCCCATATGGCAATGTCCGCAGAAGCGGCCACCAGGGGCCGGACGGTCAAGCTGCGATTGCCGGCCGCCGGATACTCGCAGGCAACGGCCATCACGAGGATTGCCAAGGTGAAGGGTGCCAGATCGTGCGTCGCAATCGCCATGATGAGAGCGGCGGTGCTGCCGCCGGCAGATGTTACCCAGACAATGGCGGTGAAATGGCGTTTCCACGCCAAGGCGAAGGATGCCACGACGAACGTGGCGAGAACACTGGCCGCCATCGCAGCCGGAAAAACCCTGAAGCGCAAGGTAAGCTCCCACAACATGGGAACAAGAATCAGGACAGACGTGACGGCATAGGCAACGCTTGCAAACCAAGCTTCGGCTTTGACACGCGTCGCCGCGACCAACCACATGGCAGCGTAGACGATGGCAATGGCGACAACCGCTGTCTGCGGAAAAGCAGTGGATTCTGCCAGCGCACGAAGCAGGTAGGCTCCTGCGATTCCCAGCATCGCTTTACCGACCACGGAAAAATCTCCGCCGGCGTGTGCGGAGGGGGTTGGCTGGGTCGTGCGTGTGATTGCTGAAGGGCCTTCTGCCTCTGCGGGAATCGGCTGCCGATTCTGCTCCGGGTGTTCGAGAGCGTACACGCGGCTCTCCAGAGTCTCCAGTCTCGTGGTCAGCCGTACCAGGGTGTCGGGAAGATCATCCATCATCTCCACCGTTTTCAGGGCTATCTAGAGGTGGCTTGCGCTAATTTGCAGCGCTAGCTGCAGAAGTTCCAGACTGAACTTTCTCCGGCCAGGGAGGCAGTAGCTTGACCAACACCCACAAAATGAATAGCGGCAGGATGGTCAATGCAATGGACATGAGCAATCCCTCCCGCGTGGCCAATGCCATCTTGTAGGTCGTGTAGCCAAGGAAGCTCTTGGAAAACAACTGGCCTCCAATCACAACGTTCCAACGCATGGCAAAGATGCCGATCAGGGTCAGACATCCAGCGACGGTATAGATGCGCTTCCGCGCAATTTCAGGAAGCTTCAGCACCTGGGTCAAGGCCAGCAATACGATCGGAGTCAGGGTCCCCACAAAAATCTGGAGAACGATCTGGGAAAAGTAGAGTTTGGTGTGGACCATGAAATTCAGAGTGCGAAAAGACTCGTCCGCCTCGTAAATCCGATGGATCAAGTCGAGCATTTCCAGGCTGAAATCGATAATGAATATATAGAACAGATAACTGGCGATCGTATCCATGCACAGCATGTCGATCTTCTCTCGACGGAGCCGCATGATCAGCATATACAGCAGCATCACGGCGGCAATTCCCGATACCATGGCGGAGAAAATAAACACCACCGGCATCAACGGCGACGACCACCAGGGATTTGCTTTGATGGAGCCGAAGATGAACCCGACATACCCGTGCAAGAGAAAGGCGGAAGGAATGCCTATCAAGGTGATCAGCCAGCCCACCCGTTCGTCAATGGCAAGCGCGCGCTCGCTGATGTTGTGGGAGCCCAGCGTCAACACCTGATAGATCCAGCGCTTCAGGCCGCTTGAAGACTGGGCCATCACTACGATATCGCGCCGGTAGTCGAGCCAGATTTCGACCGTCAGGACCGCCATTAAATACCATAGGTACACGAACCCGAACATGGCCATGGCCGACGTGCGATGGGGAGTGAAATACATCTCAAACGAGCGTTCCGGGTGTCCTAGGTGCAACTGCAGCGGCAGAGGCGCAACCACAAGGAATGCCAGCGCGGTCAACAACGCCAGCCGGTAGGTGGGTTTTATCGCATCTACCCGGAAGACCCGCTCCAGTGAAGCTAGAATAAATGCCCCAGCCACCAGTCCCGTGATATAGGGGTATAAAACGATCAGCACGCTCCAGTAGAGCGTGATCTCGTTCGGATACATGTAGCCTTCCACGCCAGTCGTCATACTTGTCAATCTCCTTCAATGCATCCCCGGGTTCAACAGGCGCTTATCGTACCGAGCCATCCAAATCGTTGTAGAAAACCTTCGCGCCCGTCGCCATCTGCGGCTTTAATATCTGCACGTTGTGGGTCCTCAGAAATTCGTGGATCGGATCCTTTGGATTTTTCAAATCAGCCAATTGCCGAGCCCCGGTTGGGCACGCTTCACAGCACGCGGTCGTGAGCCCCTTCGTGATCCGGTGGTAGCAAAGGGTGCATTTGTCCGCAACTTTTTTCTGGGGATGAATGTAGCGGCAGCCGTAGGGGCAGGCCTGCACACAGTAGGCGCAACCCAGGCAATAGGTCTGGTCAATCAGCACGACCCCATCCGGACTGATGAACGTTGCCCCTACGGGACAGACCTGGGTGCATGGCGAATCCGCACAGTGGTTGCAGAGTTTGGGGACGAAAAAATACTTCCCATTGTCGTCCTCTGTGACAGAGGGAAATCCCTCCTTGCCGCCGTCGGGCGAGATCACTTCAGGGTTCTCAAGGTGCCAGTCCGTCACATGGTAGCGTTCTACCCAGGTGCGGAAGAACCCGTCTGGTACATCATTTTCAGCTTGGCAGGCCCGGACACAGTTGCCGCAGCCGATGCATTTGGAAATGTCGATCAGCATGCTCCACCAATGGTCGGTCATTTTATAGTTGGGGGAGGATTCCGGTGTGCCAGCCAGCACAGATTCCCATGCGACGGCCGCCGCAGGCAGCAAAATCAGCATTTGACGCCGGCTAATGTTCATTTCGCACCTCCTGCACTGATGGCTGGACTGTGCGGCTTGTGGCAGGTCTCACAGGGGAGACCGTTGGAGTGTTCTGCGGCCGCGACCTGCGGGAAACCCTTTGGCCTGGCAGCGCTTGCCGCATGACAGCGGACACATAACACCGCAGTGTCCAGCTTGGCGGGTTGGATGGAAGGGTCATCGGCATGCTTTGCCAGTGGACCATGGCAAGCTTCGCAACTGACCTGAGCGTGCATGCCAGTCTTCTTCATTTCCTGGACGTCGGCGTGGCAAGTCTCGCAAGTCTGGTGGCCGGCGAAGTGGATCGGATGGGCGGCAATCTCTGTGATGGCAGCTCCGCGGTAATGTCCATATTGTCCGAAACTATGCGGGACAAAAAAAGCGCGTATGCCCAGAAACGTCAATGTGCCGACTGCATAGAGCGCGACCAATCGAAAAAGATGTCCTGAATCTTTAAAGACGCTCATGAAACCATATCCCTTCTAGCGACTGCACAGGGTTTTTCGCAATGAATCATGAAAATTCAACTATCCATAAATCGACGCGAGTTTGTATGTGCGCCACATCACCCGGCTTCAAATTCGCGCCGCTTTTCGCTGGAATCCATCCTTGTAGCGACAGCCCGCTGCAATCCGTCGCTGCATGCAGAGAGTAGTCTTTTCCAATCGAAGGATGAGCCTGAAGGATAGAGAAGGGTAGGCTGGGTTGTCCTTTCTGGCTTTAAAGATTAATCGAACTTACTGGCAGTCGTCGGGGCGGAGGGAATGTGGAAATCGGTCTTTCGATTTCCAAGGTCTATGGGAAAGCCGGAGGGACTTTTTCCCGTAGGCTTTTCCATAGACCGTCATTTCCTCGGCCCTTTCCTGCAAGCTTCGATCCTACGCGGTCAGCCGCAACCGCTCAAAGAGTTTCGCTTTGGCTTGTTGCATCCGCCGCGCCGCGTCGGTATCGTTGATGGCGGCGGCGACCCTTTTCAGCGCGTTCATGCTCAGTCCCTCGCGCAGGTACTGTGCTGGTTTGTCCAGCAACGACAGGGTTTCCAGCGGAGTTTGATAGCGCTTGTAACTTACACGCTTGCGCCCTTTCTCGTCGATCTTCACATCGGCCTGAGCGCAGGGACGATGATAGTTCAGATAGGGATTCAAGTACTCACGGTAGAAGTCATTGATGGCATCGGCGTGGCTGGCGTCGATGTATCCATAGCCGATGTGCTTGCGAATGACGGCGCCGTTCTTGGTCTCCACCAGGCCGTTGTCGCCGCTTTGTCGAGGCCGGCTCTTGGTCTGTTCGATGCGCAGCTTTTCCAGTAGCCGGGCGACGGTTTTGTTGATGAACTCGCCGCCGTTGTCGGTGTGAAAACCGAGGATGCGAAAAGGAAACTGGCGCAGCATGTGCTCCAGAACCGGCTCCAGATAGGCCTCCGAGATGCGCGGCGTTGCACCGGCGACCTGCCATTGCGTGACCTCATCGACGGCGTTGATGTGATAAACGCCCTTCTCCCCGGCGTTCGGCTGATCGCCCTGATGCACTGTATCCAGGCGCAGAAAGCCGGGCTGGCCTTGCGGCTGCGGCTTGCGCCGCTCCCCGATGGAGACCGCCGTGGGCCGCGTCCTGGTGTAGTTGAGAAGCCGCTCGCGGTAGCGCTGACTCTTGCGCAAGTTATAGAGATGAGCCACGGAGATGGCAGCCAGGCGCGCATACTCCTGATTGCCGTAGACCTGAACTTCGCGCTCCAGAATGCGCCGTGTTGCCGGGCCGCTCAAGGTCTCGTGCGCCTCGTCCACGCTGGCCAGCAACTCGATGTCGGCCCCTGTGTACAGTTGCGCGAAACGCCGTCGCCGATAGACCGTCGCCTGCACCCGCCCGGTGGCCGTGTAGCGCGCGATCAGCCGCGTGCCCTGCGCACGGCTCAGCCCAGTCATCTTCTCGATGTAGCGCCGCACCAGGCCCCGGGACGCCTTGCCCAGTTGGGCGTATTGCTGTCCGACCAGCACCTGCTCCACCCAGCCATAGAGCTGCCGCCGATTTTCGCCCTCAAACCGGATTTCCTCGCTGGCCTCGACGAACCGGCCCATCGCCTCCAAACTCAACTTCTCTGCATCGTGCATGCGGATGTTCACATCCCAGCATGACTATCCTTCAGGCTCATCTTGTATTGGAATCAATACCGGCCTTCAGGCTCATCTTGTATTGGAAGAGAGTGCTCCTTGACTGGTTGTTACTGTTACGGTATTCTAAGGGGTGTCCAACCGGAGCGTTGGGAGGTGTAATCTCATTTGGCAGAAGTAAAGATTCAAGAAGGCGAACCGTTGGAGAATGCACTGCGCCGCTTCAAGCGCAAGGTGCAGCAGGAAGACATCATCAAGGAAGTCAAGCGGCACTCGTACTACATGAAGCCAGGCGAGAAGATGCGCATGAAGCAGGCATTGGCCCGCAAGCGCAATCGCAAGAAGGCACGCAAGGAACAGACCGACTAATTACGAGTCGATGAATGAAACGAGGCCCGGACATTTGGAAAAGTGTCCCGGGCCTTTGTTTTTGGGGGATCGAGGGTGGTTGATGTTTGGCACCGTCACCCTCTGGATTCTTCGCAGCGCTCAGAATGACCCCTTCTGGTTTTGACTACAGAATCAGGGGGACCAGAATTATCCGGTGTTGCGGAGGCCGGCGGCGATGCCGTTGATGGTGGCGGCGATGGCGCGTTGCAGCGAATCGCTGGTGTCGCCGGCACGCTTGCGACGGAGCAGTTCCACCTGGATGAGGCTCATGGGATCGACGTAAGGATTGCGCACCCGAATGGAACGGGACAGTACCGGATTGGTTTCCAGCAGAGTTTTTTGTCCGGTGACGGCCAGCACAGCTCGCCGCGTGCTTTCATATTCCGATTCCAGGCGGGTGAAGACTCGATCGCCCATCGCACGGTCGTGTGTCAACAGCGAATACTGCTTGGCGATGTGAAAGTCGGCCTTGGCCAGCGACAACTCCACGTTGCGAATCAGGTCAATGAACATGGGAAACTCCCGCATCATGTGTTGCAGCACGGGCAGGCTTCCGTGTTCGATGGAATGCTCCAGCGCATGGCCAACGCCGAACCATCCGGGTACGCCGTGACGACTCTGCATCCAGCCAAACACCCATGGAATGGCGCGAAGGTCGGCGAAATTGTTCTTCGCTTTTCGGCGTACGGGGCGCGAACCAATACGGGCATACTCCAGTTCATTGACCGGCGTGGCTTCTGCGAAATACTGCAAAACTTCTTCATCCTCAGGAATGTTCTTGCGATAAAAACCGTACGCGGTGGTTGAAAGCTCCTCGCACACTTCTTCCCATCCCGGCATCATCTCTCCCGTGCGATGACCACCCGGGCGGTTTGCTTCCGGACGCGCCAACGCATCGAGCGAAGCGGCCACCATCAGCTCCAGGTTCCATTCTGCCAGTACCACATCGGAATATTTCCAGTGCAGGACCTCGCCCTGTTCGGTGATGCGAATTTCTCCGTTGAAGTCGCCAATGGGCTGGGCATAGATGGCGCGATGCGTAGGCGCGCCGCCGCGACCGACCGTTCCGCCGCGGCCGTGGAAGAGGCGCAGGTCGATGCCACATTCACGGGCAACAGCGTGCAGGGCGCGATGCGTTTTGTATATCTCCCAGGTGCTGGTGAGCATACCGCCATCTTTATTGGAGTCAGAATATCCCAGCATCACCTCCTGACTACGATGCCACGATTCCAACAGCGGTTGATACGCAGGTGCGGTCCATATTTCTCGGCAGATGGCGGCAGCGCCGCGCAAATCCTCGATCGATTCAAACAGCGGTACCACGCGGATGGCAGCACAATTTTCCCCAGCCATGCAGGAGACTTGATGCGTGCGCGCGAGATGGAGCACGCGCCAGACATCCTCCGCGCTGGTGGCGCCGCTGACGACGTATTGCCGGATGGTCTCCACTGGCTCCTTGCGCTGAATTTCCGCGATGGCGCGGAAGGTGGCCAAAACGTCGGCCGTGTCGCGCGAAAGCGGAGTGGCGAAATTTTCCTTCGAAGAGTTTCGTTCGCAGTTCCCTTCGATCTCGCGCAATGCCTGAGTGAGTTGGCGCGCATGTGCGCGAATGTCCAGCGTGTGCAAATGCAATCCGAATGTGCGAACTTCGCGGACCAGAGGATCGATCAAAGCTCGCGCCAGGCGAAGGCTTTTTTCTTCCGCCAAGCTATCCCGCAGCAGACGGAGATCGTCCAACAATTCCTGGCTGGAGCGATAGGGCGTCAAGCCGATCGGCGCCGACGACTCATGCAGTTCCCGCGCGGCTGCTTCCAGTCGCATGCGAATGCATAAGACGAAGCGGCGATGCAGCTCGTGGGGATAACGCTGATCGATGCCAAACCCCGAACGTTCCAACTGAGACGAATAGCTTTGCAGCTTTTTCTCTAGCGCCGGGCTCAGGCCGACTCGCTGGATCGACGGGGTCAGCAGGTCGAGGATCAGTTGAATACGAGCGCAATAATGCTCAATCAATTTGCGCCTGGCCATGGTGATGGCTTGCCATGTCACCTCTGGAGTGACAAAGGGATTGCCATCGCGATCGCCGCCAATCCAAGAGCCGAATCGCACCACCTGCGGCAAGTCATTCGCCTCTACTTCAATGCCGTACTCGTCGCGCAGCGCGCCGGCAATTTCTTCGAATAACTGCGGCAGCGTTTCGAAAATGGCAATATCGTAATAATCCAAACCGAGTTTGATTTCATTCTGCACTGTAGGGCGATGGCTACGAACCTCATCGGTCTGCCATAACGCTGTGATCTCTGCGAGGATGTCCTCTTCCCGTGCCGTCAATTCTTCATCCTGCAGCGGAATTTGATTCAGGCTTTCTAGAGTTTCGCCAAGGCGTCGCCGTTTGAACAGGACCGAGCGGCGCGCGACCTCCGTGGGGTGGGCTGTGAACACCGGAATCACGCAAATTTTCGCGAGGAACTCCATGGCTTCACTGGCGGCGATGCCGGCCTCGCGCATGCGGCGCAATGTGCCGCGCATCTCTCCGGGTTGAGGCGGACTTTGAGTGCCGAGCAGGCGATGGGCGCGGCGACGGCGCTTGCGATGGTTGGTTTCCGCCAGGTTGATCAGTTCAAAGTAGAAAGCGAAGGCTCGCGTCAGCTGCTCAGCAAATCCGGTGTCGCAGACGGCAATGTGCGCAATGGCCTCCGCCAGCAGGAAATCGGCCTTCATCGAGTCGCCTTGCAAACGCGCTTCGCGGCCATCGGTGGTGATGCGGCGTAAATCTTCCACGGCCTGGAACAGCGCATCGCCGGCCTGTTCCCGAAGCACGCGTCCCAGTAACGTTCCCAGCGAGCGAACGTCGCGGCGCAGCGGAGCTTCCTTGCGCTCCGGATCGAACGACTGCAGTTCTTCCAGTCGCTCTGCCCAGTTTTCCGGCTTCCACAAAAGATCCATACGTATCTGCATTATGCAGGAGGAAGCAGGCAGTTTCCTAAGCGTTGGGCGAAGAAATTGCCGCCTGCTCTTCCAGTTGCACGATCAATTCTTCCCACTCGGTCAACATGGCTGCATGGTCGGCCCGCATCTCGTCGAGCTGGCGCTGCTGCGCCTGATAATGTTCGGCGGAAACATACACGCCCAACTGCTCTTCGGTGGTTTGTATGGCCGATTCCATACGCGGAATTTCTTCTTCCAGCACGTTACATCGATCCTGCATCTGTCGCAGGCGGATGGGATTGATGCGGCTGACACGCTTGATGGGTTCGTTCTCAGGTTGCCGCTCGTTGGCTGGCAAACCGGCTGGAGACAGTGACGAAGAATTGCCATTGGATTGCTTCAAATCCTGCGCAGACGAATTCGCCGCGGCCGCTTCCGCCTGCCGTGAAATCTGCCACAAATAATCTTCGTAATTTCCGGTGTAGACACGCACGGCGCCATCTCGAATCTCAAAGACCCGCGTGGCGAGCGCATCGATAAACGCGCGATCGTGCGAGACGAACACGACGGTGCCTGTAAAGCTCCGTATCGCTTCCAGCAGCACTTCTTTAGCGCGCATATCCAGGTGATTTGTCGGCTCATCCAGCAGGAGAAAATTTGCGGGGCTCACCAGCAGTCGCGCCAGCGCGTATCGGTTGCGTTCGCCGCCGGAAAGCACTCCAAGCGGCTTGAATACATCCTCGCCGGAAAATAGAAAGCAGCCCAACAGGTTTCGTAATTCTGTCTGGGGAATTCTCGGCGCACTGCGTCCAAGGTCGTCGAGCATGCGTGCGTCGGCGTTCAGCTCCTTGTACTGATCCTGCGCAAAGTATTGCAGCGCCACATTGTGTCCGAGGCGAATTTGCCCAGTTGTGGGAGCGTCGAGCGCAGCCAGCAGACGAATCAGTGTCGATTTACCGGCGCCATTCGGCCCCACCAGAGCGATGCGTTCGCCTCGCTCAATGGTGAACTGCACCCCGGAAAAGACTTGCTTCTCACCATAGCTTTTGCTGATTTGCAGTGCCTCGACCACGGTACGACCGCTGGCCGGCGGTTGCGGGAAGGTGAAATGGATCTCCGTTTCCGCAGGCGGCAATTCGATTCGCTCGATGCGCTCCAGTTCTTTGACGCGGCTTTGTACCTGGCGCGCTTTGGTGGCCTGCGCGCGGAAGCGAGTTATGAAGGATTCCAGGTGTTCAATATGTTCGCGCTGATGGCGGTACGCGGCTTCCAGTTGGACCTGCCGTTCGGCCTTCTGCTGCAAATACTTTTCGTAATTTCCGGTATAGCTGTACAGCCGGTGATTCCACAGCTCGACAATTTTATCCGTCGCGATATCCAGAAAAAAGCGATCGTGCGAAACCAAGATATAGGCATGCGGATAGGCATGGAGATACCCCTCCAGCCAATTTCTGGCCTCCAGATCCAGGTGGTTTGTGGGTTCGTCCAGCAGCAGCAGATCGGGTTTTTCCAGCAGCAGTTTGGCGAGGGCGATGCGCATCTGCCAGCCGCCGGAAAACTCTTCCGTCTTGCGCTGCCAGTCTTCTTTGGAAAAGCCAAGGCCGGACAAGACTGTGCCGACGCGGGCCTCGATGGTGTAGCCGTCCTGGGCGTGAAATTCGGCGTCGCTTCGGGTCAATTGCTCGATGACGGCGGCATATTCGCCGGAGTGAGGCGGCAGTTCCGCGAGTTGCGAATGCAGTCGTTGAATCTTGTGCTCGAGGGCCTGCGTCTTGGCGAAGGCGGACAGGCATTCGTCGAAAACAGAGCGTCCATGCAACTGCAATCCATCCTGAGGAAGGTAGCCGAAGGTCATGCCGCCGGTCGACTCCATGGAGCCGTCGTCCAGCGAGTCAAGCCCGGCCAGAATTCGCAGCAGGGTGGACTTGCCGGTGCCGTTACCGCCGACCAGGCCGGTGCGTTCTCCAGGAGTGATCTGCCAGTCGATCTTTTCGAAAAGGAGTTTGTGGCCGAAGCGCTTGCCGGCGCGGGTCAGTTGCAGCATCAGATTCGCGCTCGAATCGTCAATTGAAAGCGCATATGGTTTATTGTCGCATCGAATATTTCGGATGGTATAACCGTAGATCGCCGCGCGGCATCTCAATTGTAAAAGCGATGTACCTCCTACCCGTTGAAAAGTTCGCCGCGCTGCATTGCTCGCGGTCGTAATGACAAGTGTGGGCGGATTGGTATACTCGCATCGAACCGCTTTTCCAACAGGATAGGCAAATTAAATGCCCTCAATGAAAGAGATTTTGGGAGTTCTTCTGGCGGGTGGCGCCGGTGAACGGCTGTATCCGCTGACCCGCGATCGCGCCAAGCCGGCTGTTCCTTTCGGCGGCAACTATCGCATCATCGACATCACACTGTCGAACTGTATCAACTCAGACCTCCGCCGGATTTACATTCTGACGCAATACAAGGCGCTTTCGCTGAATCGGCATATCCGCGAGGGCTGGGGCTCGGTGGTGGCCAATGAGCTGGGTGAGTTCATTGAAATTCTGCCGCCCATGCAGCGTGTCAGTTCCAACTGGTACATGGGAACGGCGGATGCCGTGTATCAGAATATCTATTCCATCGGCAGCGAACAGCCAAAGCGCGTTCTGCTGCTTTCCGGCGACCACATTTACAAGATGAACTATGGACGCATGGTGCAGCAGCACATGGATTCTGGCGCCGATGTAACTTTAGCCACGCTTCCCATCGATCCGTCGGATGTTTCCCGTTTCGGTGTGGTCGAGGTTTCCCGAACAGGGGAGGTCACAGGCTTCCAGGAGAAACCGCAGCAAACCGATATGCGCTCGCCTTTCAATCAGGACAAGGTGGATGCATCCATGGGCATCTATCTGTTCAACACCGACGTGCTGCTGCCGGCGCTGATTCGCGACGCCGAAGACCCGAATTCACAGCACGACTTCGGTCACAATGTTCTTCCAGCGATGCTGGGCCAGTACAAGATGTACGCCTTCAATTTTGTCGACGAGAATAAGCAGGAAGCGCTGTACTGGCGCGATGTGGGAACGCTCGATGCTTACTACGACGCCAACATGGATGTCGCATCAGTGACTCCGATCTTCAATCTCTACGATAAAAGCTGGCCTATGCGTACGCGGCCGCTGCAGTATCCTCCGGCCAAGTTTGTGTTTGGGGAGCCTGGGCGTACAGGCATGGCCATCAACACCGTGATCTCCGCAGGCTGCATCGTCTCCGGCGCCACGGTGCGCAATAGCGTCCTGTCGCACGATGTTCGAGTGAATTCCTACGGGGAGGTCGACTCTAGCATTCTTTTTTCCCATGTCAGGATTGGACGCCATTGCCGAATTCGGCGCGCCATCATCGATCGCGACGTTCAGATTCCAGAGGGTACG
The DNA here is from genome assembly GCA_021790655.1 of Acidobacteriota bacterium. Lineage (GTDB taxonomy): Bacteria > Acidobacteriota > Terriglobia > Terriglobales > Acidobacteriaceae > JAKAAZ01. The sequence continues at coordinate 28,376 of JAJYGR010000023.1, forward strand.
GTGATCGGCTACGACGCGAATGAAGACCGCAAGAATTACCTGGTGACGGAGAGCGGCATCACCGTTGTCAGCCGGGACTATTCACTCTACGAAAATCCTGTCGCGTCGGACTACATGCCCCACGATATGTAATTCTGCGAGCCATCTGCCCAAAGAATCCTATCGCCCAGCCCCTTGCTTTCTGTAGTATGTGAAGGAACCGAAACGTGGTAGCCCACGTATCTCGTGTTATGGGATTGTCGGCCTTACCATATCCGTGCAGCAGCATCTCGCGATTTGACCTGCGAGATCGCCGCGACAGTGTGGGCCACACTACTAGCCCCCCTTCAAAGGGGATATCTGAACCAAGGCAGCGGATGTCAGCAAACTCCGACTCCGTGGAAGAAACCAACGCGCTCGTACGACGTTGCCTGCAAGGCGATGGTCATGCCTGGCTGCAGGTTGTTGAGTCGCAGCACCGTCGTATCTACGGTCTTTGCTATCGCTTTACCGGGTCTGCAGGCGACGCAGAAGATCTGACCCAGGATGTATTCGTCAAGGTCTATCGCAACCTGAAAACTTTCGACGTTGAACGCGGCAGTTTTTCTACCTGGCTCACCACGCTGACCCGGAACCTGCTGGTCGACCATTTTCGCCGTACCCGAGCCGAGCAGACCACCCATTCACTCGACGCCGGTTGGGACGACCCTGAAGGTGTGTCGTCGGTAGCCGAAAAGATCCAAACCCATCAGGCCGACCCGTTGCAGAACTGCATGGATCGCGAACTGCAGGCGCTTGTCCAGCAGGCCCTGTTGCAGGTGTCCCCGGAGTTGCGCGAGGCGGTGATTCTACGCGACCTGAAGGACATGGATTACAAGGAAATAGCCGAAGTCTTGCATATTCCAGAAGGCACCGTGAAGTCGCGTATTAGCCGAGGCCGCATGGAACTGGCAAGGCTGTTGGAACGTACTAAAAGGCAGGTGATGTAAATGAAGGACCACGGCCAATTTGGCGACAAGCCAGATGGAAAGCCGGCGCAGAGTCCATCCGACCAGCTTGACTGCGCCGCGGTTGATCTGTTGTGGGTTGAGGCCGTCGAGGGCACATTGCCTCCCCCAGAGGCCGAGAAAGTCCGCGTTCATACGGCGGAGTGCGCAGCCTGCCGCGGAAAAATCTTCCAGGCGCGCAAGGGCCGCGAGTGGTTGCTGGTGCTGAAACAAGAGCCGTTGATTCCCCCCGGAGATTTAGTGGCAAAGATCCTAGCCAAAACGGCGGGGGCCCAGGAGGTGCCTGCGCATCCTCCTCGGCTGACGGTTCCGAAGTTCCCCGTGGAAACGGATACGCGAGCTGCAGATCGCTATAGCCTGCCGGGATATTCTTCCCCGGATCACCAGGAGGCAGCTATTCCCGCAGAAAGACCCAGCGATTACGATGGCCTGGGCCAGAGAGGCATGCCACCTGGAGTCTCTGTGCCGGTCTGGCAACGCCCATCCGTCGTGTTGCTGCGGAAAACGGTCTTCGATCCACGCATGGCCCTGGTGGCCGCCATGGCTTTTTTCTCCATCTCTTTAACCTTGAATTTGATGGGGGTCAAGCTGACTCGGATACGTCCTGCCGATCTGAAACCGCAGGCGATGCGTCGCGTTGTGACCCGCCAATATGCTCAGGCAAATGCCCGCGTTGTGCATTACTATGAGAATCTTCGGATCGTCTACGAAGTTGAATCGCGCGTCCATCAATTGCGTCAAGCCGCTGAATCCGTGCCCGTTCCAGAAAAGACGAGTTATCCGCAAGGGGAACAGGGTGCCGGCGCAGACCGGAATGGCCAGGGGCAT
>JAJYGR010000091.1 GCA_021790655.1 Acidobacteriota bacterium
GAAAGAGTTGGCCGAAATCGAAGACCGCCTGCGCAATCGCTTCGAGTGGGGCCTGATTGCCGACATCCAGCCGCCCGATCTTGAAACCAAAGTCGCGATCCTGCAAAAGAAAGCGGAAAGCGAGCACTTCACGCTGCCCGTCGATGTGGCGCTCTTCGTCGCCTCCAACGTGCGCACCAACGTGCGCGAACTCGAAGGCGCGCTCGTCCGCCTGATCGCATGGTGCAGCCTGCACGGCGTGGAAGTCTCGCTCGCCGTCGCCCAGCAATGCCTCCGGCAGTTCATCGACACCCAGGTGCGCAAGGTGACGATTGAAGTGATCCAGCGCGCCGTCGCCGACCAGTTCGGCATGCGCATCGCCGAGCTTAAGCAGAAAAACAATTCCCGCGCCATCGTCGTCCCGCGCCAGATCGCCATGTACCTGGCCAAGCAGTTGACGGAAGCGTCATTGCCAGAGATTGGCCGTCACTTCGGCGACAAGCACCACACCACCGTCATGCATTCCATCGCCAAGATCGATGAACTGCGCCACACCGATACCGACCTGAACCGCATGATCAACAACCTGATGGAACAGCTAAACAAGTAGTTCTTCGGGTGGGATAGACAATCCGGGTGCCCCACGTCCGGATTGTCGGACGTGGGATTGTGCTTATTCCTCCCGCAAAATCTTCGCCGGGTCGATGCGCGCAATCCTTCGCGTCTGCAAAAACGTCGCCGTCATCGCCACCACGCCGAGCACGAGACAAGTCCCCACCAGCGTCAGCGGATCGTAAGCCCCAATCCCGTAAACAAAACTCTTCAGCGCCCGCAGCGCGACCATCGAAGCTCTCATCCCCACAACCAGCCCCAGCACCGTCGCGTACACGCCCGAGCGTCCAATCTCCACCATCGCCTGCCGTACCGCGTAGCGAACATCGAGGAAAAAGTTCTGCATGGGCGTGACCTCCCCACTTATTTCTGCGCAAGAATATACTGCATTTTCGCTGCCATAGTTCCTGCCAACCTGCGAGTTGGAAACAAAAGAGATAGGCTGGTTGCAGTGGGCATGGAGACGAAGAAAGTGTCCGGAATCGAAAATCGCTGTCCGAAAATGAACGCTTCCGCCAGATTGTCTATCATTGGAGATTGTCTACTTATGTTCCTTTCGATCCAGACAGGACCGCGCCGTGAAAATACCCGCCCTGGCAAGTTTGGATGGCTGCTCGGTCTACTGGCCGCGATTTCGTCGCCCTGCTTCGTCGCGTCTGCGCAGCCGACCACCCCGCAACAACTCGTGCAACAGGTCATCGACAACGAACTGGTGGCGACGCAGAACGACCATTCCCTGTGGATGTATCGGGATGCTTATCAGTCTCCCAACAAAAACCTTGTGAAACTCGTTGTCGAAACATCCGAGGGGACGATCTCGCGGACGATCCAGATGGACGGTCATCCACCGACGCAGCAGCAGCAACAGTTGGACCAGTCCAAAATGCAGTCGGTTGTCGACGATCCGGCAGTGCGGGCCAGGCAGCGCAAGAACAGTGCGCATGACGACCAGCAGTCGGTTACCTTGATGAAGATCCTGCCTCGCGCTTTTCTATGGACCCAGACTGACGAGTCCTATGGAGAGATCACCTTGCACTTCCAACCAAATCCAACCTATCAACCGCCGACCTATGCTTCGCGGGTTTTTGCCGCCATGGCCGGACAGATGGTGGTCGATGCAAAACAGAAGCGCCTGAAGGTCCTCAGCGGCAAGCTGATACATCCCGTGGAGTTCGGCTGGGGCCTCTTCGGAAAATTGGAGCAGGGTGGAACGTTCCACGTCGTCCGCTCCGAACTTGCTCCCGGCATATGGCAGATTACACAGACGCATGTGCATATCGAGGGACGAGCGCTCATCTTCAAGAGCATCGGCGAGCAGGAAGATGAAGTAAGCAGCAACTACAAGCCCACCCCACCCTCACTGACCCTCGAACAGGCATATCAAAGGCTAATAAACGGGGCCATTGCCAGGGACCTGGGCTTGAATCAGGAAGGTGTCGCTCAAAAGTAGTGGCGGACACTGTTTGTGGAATATCAGGCCTTCTCAAGAGTACGTTTCTACAGGAGCCAAACGCACTTTGCACACCAGGAGAGAGTAATTCACAACCTTGGATTTAGCCGCTGTGAATCGTGCGGAGATTCAAGGTATCGAATTACAGTGCTCTACGCCTTTGCCATGCCTTTTACCTGTTTTACTTTTATTCTCACCCCTGTTTTCTAAAACCGAGCAGTTCTGAAATGAGCGTTTTTACTGATTTCGTCCGGCTTATCAAGTTTTCCACTATCATCTGCTACTGCTACTGTCTTTGTATTTGAGTTTGTATGCTTTTCAAAAGCAGTAGTTTTTGCTCTGCGCATGGAACAACTGGACGTCCTTTCCCCATAAACCCTTTTTCATGGATTGTGCTCTCTTTTCCGCAGAGAAATCCCTGTTTTGTTTTCCATTTTTCTCTACAATGAAGGCAACAGCCAGGTACGCTTGCATAACACGTAGGCTTATGGTGTACAAGGTACGGAGAGATGGTTTAACAAATGCCAAGTCTGGAAGTCCAGCCGGAGAAACCTGTGGTCGAGAGTGCAGCAATGGAAATCACTGTAAACCGGCAGCTGTTGCTGCGTGAATTGACAGCGACACAAGGCGTGGTCGAGCGCAAGACGACGATTCCAATTCTGTCGAACTTCCTGTTGGAGGCGGCTCAGGACCGCTTGACCATAACTGCGACGGACCTGGATCAAAGCATTCGCACCTCCTGTGAAGCGAAGGTAAAAAAGCCCGGTGCCTGCACCATTCCAGCGCGCAAATTGTATGACTATATCAAGCTGCTTCCGGATGGAGAAATCAGCATCAAGCTGATGGAAAACCATTGGGTGCAGATCCGTTTGGGCCGGTCGAACACGAAAATGGTCGGCATGGCGCGAGCAAATTTTCCTCAGGTATTGCCATTTCCCACCGCCGGGGCCATTCGCCTTCCCGCCGCTACCTTGCGCGCGATGATTGGCAAGACCATCTTTGCCGTCGCCAATGAAGAGTCCCGCTATACGCTAAACGGCGCGCTGCTGCTGGTAAAAGCGGGTAGTCTGACCATGGTTGCGACCGACGGTCATCGATTGGCGCACATCGAAAAGACGGGAGAAAATCTGACCGTCAGTGGAGAAAAAAGGCTGCTGGTCCCTCGCAAGGCACTGTCGGAATTGCAATCTCTGCTGGCCAATACTGAAGAGGAATTCATCGACTTTTCCGACGACGAGCAGACGTTGTATTTCCAGGTAGGCAATCGCGTCCTGACCTCCCGCAAATTGACCGGACAATTTCCCAATTATGAAGCTGTGCTGCCGCGCGATAACAACCGCTTCGTCATTGTGCGGACGGCAGACCTGCTGGCTTCTATCCAGCGTGTGGCGCAGTTTGCAGACGAGCGCTCCGGCGCCGTGAAGCTGCGGCTGGAACAGAACGAGATGAAGATTTCTTCTTCATCCACTGAGGCTGGGGAATCCGAAGACACCATCGAAACCCCGTACAGCATGGACTCTCTGATGATTGGATTCAATTCCGCCTACATGGTCGATTTCCTGAGGGCCATCGGAGAAGTCAGCGAAGTCCGGCTGGAATTCAAAGACGCCCAGACCGCCGGCCAGGTCCGTCCAGAAGACACCCAGGACGACTTCAAGTATCGCTACATCATTATGCCGATGCGCATCTGAAATTTCTTTTCCAGCAAATCCGTGAAATGAAAAGAAGCATAGGTTTGCCATTGGGCCACCTTATGCTTCTTTTTATATTTGGAGGGGGGAGCTGCCTTAGTACAGTGACCACTACAGGTTGTGTTTTGCAATCAAATCGCGAGAGCGCAGACGGGCGGTTGGGGGGCGGGTAGCAGCCAAAATTGTTGAAGGATTGCGCAGAGTAGTTGAATGATTGTGAAGGATAGTTGAAGGATTATGCTTGGACAGGAAGTTCGCCAAACTGCTGATTCTAATTGGCTCCGTAGGCTTTTCATTCGCGAAGCCGAGGAAAAATTGCCGGTTGTTCGCAAAAACCGCACGTATTGTGCCAATGAGGGAACCGGACGCATAGCGGCGTCTACAACCATTCTACCGTTTTCGGTCGAAATTCAATGCCAGGTCGGCAACCGTATTTGCGCGTGGACGGTGCATCGATCCCAGGCGTGCTCATCGTTCGATGGAGCAAGGCGTCGAATTTGTCTTTTTCGACCTTCATGGGTTGTTTATCCGCCAAGGGCCGCCAATAACCAATAATCAATAGTTGACATTCGGTTGTTTAGTTTGTACTATTGGTTATTCCAGCGGTTCGGGAGTGCCATGTGGCTTCAAACAATGAAGAAGAAAAACATATTTGCCGGTACGCAGGTCCCTCTCAAGCGGATTCTCCCCGGTACACAGAACTACAGCCTCTTCCGCCGTCTCCAGACTTTGCGCAAACAACGGCTCTGGCAATTCTAGGAGGCAGGCTAGGCCGATACCGACCCACCCTGCATTGTCGAGACAGGATGATCGAACGAGACTTCGACGTGTTTGATGTGGAATACGTTATTCGACGCGGCAAATGCGTGGGGAACGGAATATTTGTGGAAGAACACAAGCACCACAAGTACACCTTCCGCGGTTCGATTGATGGCATCGAGTTTGACGCTGTGTTTGGGTTGTCGTCGGAGCACGATCTTTTTAGTTCGCCGCTGTTGATCTTGATTACGGGAGTTTTTAAGTCCCGAACGGGAAAACGGACAAAGACTTAACGGAGGAATATTCAACAGTATCAAGTGAGGATGGCGAAATGAATAAAACAAACGAAATCTCCCAGACTGCAACATGTTATGAATGCGGAGGCCCAATGGAGGGGAAAAAGGGAGAGCACCACTACACGGAATGTGGTTTGACATCCGTGTATTTGAGGGATGTGATGATTTACCGGTGTACAAAATGCAGTGCGGTCGAGCCAGAGATTCCAGCGGCGGGCATTCTGCATAGGGTGATTGCTCTTCGAATAGCAAAGAAGAAGAATCTTCTGACTGGTGGAGAGGTGAGGTTTCTGCGTAAGTTCTGCGGCTATTCGGCCGCTGAATTTGCAGAGATTCTTGGGTCGAGCACAAGTGTCGTCTCTCGTTGGGAAAAAAATGGGTGCGGAAAGGAAACTGACAGGTTTATTCGTATGCTGTTTTTGACGAATATGATCCGCGAGATTGTTGGTCAGCAAACTCCACTCCTAAAGAATGTCACGGTGACGCAACTGGTCGGCGAGATCGACAACACCTTAAAACTTATCGAGGGGAGGGAGAAGACGCAAGACCGGTTGGATATCTCCCCCGAGGACATTTCTCAACTCGCAGGGATGCCAGAAGAAGTGGGTGAATTGGTATCGAATATTCAATAGCAATGGACGAATCAAAAAAGAATGGCCCCATTGGGGCCATTCTTTGCTGTTTCCAAGTCAACTAAATTTTTCCCGGAAGCTCGGGGGGAATTGCCTGTCTCAATGGAGATGGGTTGCGCGGGAAGACAGGTGTCTTAGCACCTAATGTTCCCGTAAAACCTCTACGCATCATTCACGTTAGGAGATGTATGCCATCTAAGGATGTAACCTCTAAACGCGTTGGCAGTATCGCCAGCAAGGTACTTCGCAACCCTAACTCGGGCAAAGGTGCCAAGTCAACCGCAGGGTCGGCTTTGGTTCAGCGCCCGACCAAACGAAAGTAATACCCAAGAGGCCCAACCTTCACGGTGGGCCTCCCTAGTTCGCAATTCTGATTCGGTCTACCACTATTGGATGCCTCCCCGACTACACAAGCGTATATGCGCTAAAGGAGTAATGGCACGGAGACAGCGAGCCATCTATGGCTCTTTGATCTGTGCAATCGCTGGATTTCGGTCTCGCCGTCTCGTGAAAGACTGCTCCCAAAAATGAGATTGGTTCACGCTGATCCACAGCACCCAGAGTTGCTGCAAGTATCGAATCTGGCGGATTTCCGGTATCCTAAAGGGTGTCCAACCGGAGCGTTGGGAGGTGTAATCTCTTTTGGCAGAAGTAAAGATTCAGGAAGGCGAACCGCTGGAAAATGCACTGCGCCGTTTTAAGCGCAAGGTGCAGCAGGAAGACATCATCAAAGAGGTCAAGCGGCACTCGTATTACATGAAGCCAGGCGAGAAGATGCGCATGAAGCAAGCGCTGGCACGCAAACGCAACCGCAAGAAGGCCCGCAAGGAACAGGCCGAGTAACAGTCTATCTGAATAGTGTCTAAATAAAAGGGGGCGCTCGCGTTCCCTTTTATTTTTTAACCGGAGTTTCTTTACAAGAAAATCAGGGTGCTACACGTTCCGTGCTTTCGTTGCGCGTCATCCAGTAGTAAATGGCAGGCGTGACGACCAACGATAGCGCCATGGAAATGACCACGCCGCCGATGACCGCGATCGCCAGCGGTTGCAGCATCTGCGAGCCAGCCCCGATGCCGAAGGCGAGCGGCAGCATTCCTGTTACGGCGGCCATGGCCGTCATCAGGATGGGCCGCAGACGGCGACGGCCGGACTCGATGATGGCGCGTTCCGCCGAAAAGCCAAGCCCACGGAATTTCTGGTCCGCATCCAGCAGCAGAATGCCGTTTTTGGCGACGATGCCGATGACCATAATCAGGCCCATGAACGATGCCACGTTGAAGGTGATGTTGGTGATCAGCAACGCCACTACGACGCCAGCCACCGAGAGAACGGAAGAAGTGAGAATGGCAACGGGCGCGGCGAATCCGCGAAATTCAGTAAGAAGCACGCCGAAGACCAGCGCCATGGCCAACAGCAGCACGCGCAGCAGTTCGTGGAAAGACTGTCGTTGTTG
>JAJYGR010000297.1 GCA_021790655.1 Acidobacteriota bacterium
ATGCAGCTTGTGGCGCGTTTCTTTCTGGAACGGTTCTCCCGGCGCTATGGCAAGAGTCTCTCGGCGTCGCCGCGATTCTATGAGGCTCTCCTTCGCGAGCGCTGGCCTGGCAACGTGCGTCAACTGAAGAACGTGATGGAACGGCTGACTGCCTTGCATCCAGGCGGCGTACTGGCGCCGGAGGATATGGAAGAGGATTCCCCGAAGATGGAGGCAGTCAGCAGTCTTTCCACTCTTCCATGGAAAGATGCCAGGGAACAGTACCTGGCCAGCTTTGAAAGCTCCTACGCGCACGCCGTGCTGGCGCGGAGCGGCGGCAATGTGAGTGCCGCCGCACGAGAAGCCGGGGTGGATCGAAAGACCTTTTACGCGCTCCTCAAGCGGGAGAGAGAGCAGCAGCCTGGGGAATCCTCTCCTCAGCCGGAGTTGGAAGCTGGGGAATGAATTCCCCAGCTCGCTCGATGTACCCAGCGTAAATCATTGTTAAAAAAGGATGTTGAGTCTGGCTCCAGACGTGCATAGGAGGAATACAGGAGTCCCGCACATGAAACTGCACATGAAACACTGGATATCAGGTCTAAAGGCGATCCTTTTGGTGTTCGGTTTTATCCTGCTGATGCCCCAGCCAGGGAACGCGATTCCAGCGTTTGCCCGCCGATATAAGCTTCGCTGCTTCGCCTGTCATACCATCCCACCCGTCCTGAACAAGCAGGGCTATATGTTCAAGCGGCTGGGTTTCCATTTGCCGCCCGCACTCCAGCAGGGTGGTGTCTCGCCGCATATCTCAGACCTCATCCAGCAGGAGCCGATGTGGACGCTGGGCAATAACGCGGCCTTCGCAGTGGCGGATTTCGACTTTGCGGCGCAGCGAAACACCCAGGATGGCACCACCCCGACCTCCACGTCATCTTTCCAGGTGGGCACTTGGAATGCGTACATGAGCGGCTGGGTCCCGGACACGAATTTCTTCTACTATTCGCAGATCAATCTGATTGCTGGTGGCAACACCAATCCGAGCGTCGCGGTTGGATACTTCGGGTATGTCGGCGGTACGGCAGGAAGCAGTTGGTATGTTCAGGGCGGCGACATGCATGTGATGGGCGCCAACGGAACTACGGCCGCAAACACGGAAAGCCTTTTACCCGCTGCGCCATTGATGTGGGAGTACAGCGATCCCGACAACTTCACGCTCGACCAGCATATGGTAGGACTCCGTGCTGGATATACCTGGGCGCTCCCGGGATATAAGCAAGTCCTGGGCGCATCGTTGAGTGTGAGCAACGGAGACCATGCGGACGGCAGCACGATCACTGGCCCGGATGCCAGAAACGCCAAAGACCTCTATGTGGACCTCGATTGGTGGTACGCGCCGGAGAGCGGCGTCTCTTTCCTGAGCTACTACGGGAAAAAGAACCAGATCCAAAACAGCGGGGCCCCCAACCAGTTTACTTTTTATCCCACGATCCACAGAAATGGGATTTTTGCCAACTACATGGCCTTCCATGACAGGCTCAACATTCTGGGTGGTTTTATGTATGACCATGATGGGTATGAAATCAGTCAGTCTGGACCGGCCAGCAGCTTCATTTCCAAAGACTACTACGGCGAATTGGATTACTATATCGTCCGGGGTACGGCGGCCACGGTGCGCTATGACCGGCTGAACCAGCGCATCGTTGGAGGGATTGGCGGTGTCAGCCAGGAGCAGCCCAGCTTCGGCCTGCAACACACCTTCACGCCTTCGGGCAACATTATCGGACGGCTTTCGTACAGCAATCTTCATGGCCGGGACCCAATCGCGGGCGTGGGCAGTTCCGGCCGGACGATCATGTCCGATGTCGAGTTCAACTTCTAAGGGGGGTGCAGCCATCATGTGGAGGAAAATCATGCGACATAGGGAATTTTCGTGGAATATGGCAGGGCGCATGGCAGGGCTGTTGTTCGTGGCGGGTTTACTCGGTACGGCACATGCCCAATATGGGGGATTCTTCACCGGGAACAAAAAGGACAAGCCAATCGATGTCTCTTCGTATCCGGCCAATATCCAACAGGGATACAAAGCGTTCAAATATACCTGTTCCGAATGTCATACCCTGGATCGGGCATTGCGCACCACGCAGACCCCCTCCATGGCCGAGCATTGGGTCCATGTGATGCAAGCCGAGCCAGCGGCAGATTTCGATGATCGGCAGGCAGAGCAAATCATCGACTTCATTAACTACTACCAGTCTCATCTGCCGAAAGATAAATGGTAATCGTCGGGCAGACGCGACCGACAAGAACTTCATGATGGATATCCGGTACATGTGGTAAGGAGAGACTGAAATGCACAAGACAATTCTCACGCTGGCACTCGCAGCTTGTTCCGTTCCTCTGTTGCTCGTCGCTCAGCGCGGCAACGTAACCCTCCCGCAGGACAAGGGGCCCGACAAGATCAACGTCTCAAGCTATCCGCCGGCGCAGCAGAAGGCGTACACGCTGTTTGTCAGCAAGTGCTCCACATGCCACACGATTGCGCGGCCCATCAACACAACCATGACTCTGCCGGAGTGGGAGCGCTACGTAAAACGCATGATGCACAAGCCGAACTCCGGCATTGGCGACAGCCAGGGGAAAGAGATCTATGAATTCCTGGCGTACGATCAGGTGAACCGCAAGGACAAGAACCCGTCGGCCTTCTCCAAATTCCTGAGCGATGAGGAGATCGAAAAGCTGAGGGCCCAGCAGCAGTAGAACAATTTCTCAAGCTGCTATGGAGTTGGTTTCTGACTCCAGCGGACACTGTATCCGTTCGTTGGAGGGCGATTCCAGTCTGCACCGTACCTTAGGATGCGTTTTCGGAATAGAGTAATTGCAAACTCATCAGAATGGTGGACGCATGAGTTATTCTGTCACGGTCCCGGACCAGGAATACTTCGATCGGAACATTCCCTGCCGCACTGCCTGCCCCATCCATACGGAATGTGGGCGGTACGTCCAGGCCATCGGGATTTCAAAGGATGAAGAAGCATACCTGCTGGCGCGCGCTCCAAATCCTTTCGCGTATGTGCTGGGGCGGATCTGCGCCCATCCTTGTGAAGACAACTGCCGCCGCGGAAAAATCGATGAACCCATCGCCATATGCGCGCTGAAGCGCTACGCCACCGATCGCCATAACCTGGGCTACGGACACGATCCGGCACGGAGGAAGTTGCCGCCGCCAACCAGACGCGGCAAGAACATTGCCATTGTGGGAGCGGGCGTGTGTGGACTTACCTGCGCCCACGACCTGGCCCTGTTGGGCTACACGGTCGACGTGTACGAGTCCGCTCCGGTCCCGGGTGGAATGCTGTATCTGGGCATCCCGCAGTTCCGTCTGCCACGGGAAATCATCAAGATGGAGGTGGACAACATCCTCGCCATGGGCGTGACGCTGCATACCCGCGTTACCTTGGGGCGCGACATCTCCTTTGCGGACCTGCGGTCGAAGAACGACGCGATCCTGCTGGCCACGGGGCTCAACAAGGGTCGCGAGCTGAACATTCCCGGCGCGCACCTCGCCGGCGTATACAACGGCATCGACTTCCTGATCAATGTCAATCTCGGCTTCGAGATCGAGATGGGCAAGCGCGTCGTGGTTGTGGGCGGTGGCAACGTGGCCATCGATGTGGCGCGCGCCGCGGTGCGTCTGGTACAGGAATCGGTTGAATCAAGTGCGAGCGATGATGATGCCAAGAGCCTGCAGCCCGCCATCGACGCGGCCCGCTTGGCCATGCGCTCCGGGGCTGAACATGTCGACATGGTGAGCCTTGAATCCCGCGCCCAGATGCCTGCATGGAAAGGCGAAGTGGACGAAGCCGAACAGGAAGGCATCACCGTGGATAACGGCTGGGGGCCGAAGGAGATTGTCGGCGAGAATGGCGTAGTCACCGGGCTCAAGGTCCGTCGCTGTCTCACGGTCTTCGATGAAAATGGCCGCTTCAATCCTGCCTTCAGCGACGAAGAAAAAATTATTCCCTGCGACAGCGTGATCCTTGCCATCGGCCAGCAGGCCGACCTCTCTTTCCTGAGTGGCGCAGAGGGCGTCCAGGTAACGCCGCGAGAAATTCTCAAAATCGACGAGAACCTGATGACCACAGCTCCCGGCGTCTTTGCCGGCGGGGACGTGGCCTTCGGACCGCGTGTCCTGGTGGAGGCTGTGGCGAATGGCCACCGCGCGGCGCGGTCGATTCACGTGTATCTGAGCGGCAAGACGGCAAAGACGGTGCTCAACCGCTTTCGCATCATGCCCGGCTGGAAAATGCCGCGCGGATTTCTCGCCACGCCAAGGCAGAAGATGCCTGTGCTTGCGACGAACCGGCGCATTGGAATCGCCGAAGTGGAACTTGGCTTCGGCGAGGAACAGGGCCGCGCCGAGGGGCTTCGTTGTCTCAAGTGCCAGGTGAATACGATCTTCGATGGATCGAAGTGCATCCTCTGCGCCGGTTGTACAGACGTTTGCCCGGAGAACTGCCTACGTATGGTCGACCTGACACAGGTCAGCGGCGACGAGCGATACGAAGCCCTGATTCAAAATCGCTATGGAGTGCCGACCGCCGAATTGAAGGCTGGCCAGGCAGGGGCCATCATCAAGAACGAAGAAAAGTGTATTCGCTGCGGGCTGTGCGCGGATCGTTGTCCAACCGGAGCCATCAGCATGGAAGCGCTGGAACAGCAGGAACGGGAAGTCTTTGAATAGGGGATCTCAAGGTATGAATCGTCGAAATTTTCTCAGTTGGGGAACTGCAGGCATGGCCGCGCTTTGTTCGGCGGTCGGAGTAAGTTTGGGGGCGGTGGTCCGCTTCCTGGTTCCGAGCGTCTTTTATGGGCCGCCGCAGTCGTTCAAGATCGGCAACCCCGGGGACTTTCCCTATGGCCCTCCCACATTCCTGGCGGACGAAAAGATCTTCGTGTTCCGCGACCGTGAAAGAGGGTTTGCGGTGGCCAGCGCGGTCTGCACGCACTTGGGATGCACGGTCGCGTACTTCCAGAACGACCGCGATTTCCATTGCCCATGCCACGGCAGCGTGTTTTCTCCCACCGGCGCCGTGCTGTATGGGCCGGCGCCGCGACCTCTCAACTGGTTTGAGATAACGCTGACGCGCGATGGACAGCTTCGTGTCGACAAAGACAAGACGGTGCCACCGACGTATCGGCTCATGGTGTAACGATGAAATGGATTCGCGAAATCTGGCAATCGATCGTGCGGCGGGACCCGCTGTCCACGGACAAGGGAAAGTCCGAGCTGGTCTTTCTCAATGTGTGGCTGCATATCCATCCGGCCAAAGTGAAGAAAGAGAACCTCAGGTTCAAGTACTCGTTTTACTTGGGCTTCATTACCTTCTTTCTCTTTTTGATTCTGCTGACCACTGGAATCGCGCTGATGTGCTACTACCGGCCCTACCCGCCAGCCGCATACCAGGACATGAAGGACCTCCAGTTTGCCGTCTTTATGGGGTCTTTTCTGCGGAACATGCATCGCTGGGCGGCGCACGCCATGGTGGTCTGTGTCTTTCTGCACATGTGCCGGGTGTTCTATACCGGCTCCTACAAGAAACCGCGCCAGTTCAACTGGGTGGTCGGCGTGATGCTGCTGTTGCTGACGCTTGGACTCTCCTTCACCGGGTATCTGTTGCCATGGGATCAGCTCGCCTACTGGGCGATCACGGTGGGAACGAACATCGGCAGTTATGCTCCCTTGGTCGGCGGCCAACTCCGGGAGTTGTTACTCGGCGGTCATACTGTTGGCGAGGCAGCGCTGCTGCGTTTTTACGTGCTCCATGTAGCAGTGCTGCCATCGCTCGTGATCCTGCTCACCATTGTTCACTTCTGGCGCGTACGCAAGGACGGCGGACTCTCGCGACCGATCTGGAAGTTGAAGCCACAAAAAACGGAGGCCCTGGTCACCATCGGCGCACCTGCAGCGGTCGCACCGTTGCAAGTGACAGCCGCGTCGAAAGACAAGACGTATGGACTGATGGAAGTCGTCACGGGCAAGCCCATCTTCGAAACGATGACCCCCGAGGAGGAAGAAGATACGGTGTTCTCGTATCCATACGCCTTTGTCCGCGAGGCGGTGGCCCTGATGGCAACCGTGACAACCATCATGGCGATTTCGCTGTTTTTCAACGCGCCTCTTGAAGAAATGGCCAATCCGGCAGTAACTCCAAATCCCGCCAAAGCGCCGTGGTATTTTCTCGGGCTGCAGGAACTGGTCAGCCACTCGGCATTGTTAGGCGGCGTGGTACTACCCGCCATGATGGTGATCGCGCTGCTTGCGATCCCTTACATTGACAGGAACCCAAGCCGCCGCCCACGGGAGCGAAAGTGGGCGATTTGGTTGTTTACATTTTTTGTCGTTGCCAACATCATCCTGATCATTGTGGGGACCTTCTTCCGCGGACCGGGTTGGACGTGGGTGCCACCTTGGGTACACGTTGTTGCGAGGCCAGAATAATGGAGCGTAAACTACAGCAACTCTTCTTCGCACTCAGTCTTTTGGCGCTGGTGCTCATCCTGGTAGCCGAGTGGCAGGCCAGCACGCCATCGTGGAAGCCCTATCAACGAAAGTTTCTGCAACTTGAGGCGCAGGAAGAACCGAATGCCGTCAGCAAGGCCGCTGTTCTGGCCACGCCGCTTGCGATCAATCAGGTGGTCCTCCCGGGCTTGCAGCGCGTGGACCGCTGCACCACATGCCATCTAGGCGTGGAAGACCCCACCATGAAGAATGCGCCAGTGCCTTTCCATTATCATGCCGGCCTGGGACCGCACGTTCCCTCCAAGTTCGGCTGCACCATCTGCCATGGCGGGCAGGGACTGGCCACCGACATGAAGGATGCCCACGGCAACGTGGCCTTCTGGCAA
>JAJYGR010000085.1 GCA_021790655.1 Acidobacteriota bacterium
AAGGAGACGATAAATGGAAAGCAAGACTGCCCAAAATATCCAAGATACTTTTTTGAATACTGTCCGCAAAGACAAATCCCAGATCACGATTTACCTGGTGAGCGGTGTGAAGTTAACCGGACGGATTCGGTCCTTCGATAAATATTCTGTCCTGCTGGAAAACAATAGCCAGGAGCAGCTTATCTTCAAACATGCCATCTCAACTGTCGTGAGTGGAAAGCCTGTTTTGATCGGGGAACATCGTCATCCTGTAACCGGAGTTCCGACGACAGGACATTCGCCAGCATCTGCCGGAACTGGATCTTCCAGTGCGCACTCTGCAACGCTGTCATCGACTGTATCCACTGCCTCCTGACGCAATGCGAATTTTTAAGCTGCGTGAGGAAAATGTCTGTTGCCGGGGAATTGCAGGTTAATGGAAACGCCCGAGTCACAGCGGAAGGACCTGAAGCACATCGCGAAAGCTGTTTCTGAACTCGATAGGGCGCGGGGAGAACGCGCCCTCATTATTGCCTGCGAGTTTACGGGGCGAAAATACCGCCAGCGGCCGACTGCTTCCGCTCGTCTTGCAAAAGACGCTATGCGGGCCACGCAAGAGCAAGAGTCGGCATTGGAATCAAACACGCAGGAACCGGCAGAGGAAGATGGCCCTCCTTCCGGTTCTCACTCTGCCTCAAAATCGAACGTTCTCTCATTTCCTTCTGCTCTTTCACCCGAAGCGGCCGAATGCAAAGAACTGGCGGAAAGCGCGGGCGCCAACGTACTGGACGTGATCGTTCAGCGGCGCGACCATCCGGATCCGGCGACGCTGGTTGGTAAAGGCAAGCTGGAAGAGATTGCCGGACAGGCCAACGCCAGCCACGCGGATTTGATCGTCTTCGAGCAGGACCTGTCGCCTTCCCAATTGCGCGAACTGGAGCAGGCGCTTCCTTGCCGGGTGATCGATCGCACGCAATTGATCCTCGACATTTTCGCTTCTCACGCGCGCACCCGGGAAGGGCAGCTTCAAGTAGAACTGGCGCAGTTGGAATACATGCTGCCCCGCCTGGCTGGACGCGGGCGTTCCATGTCGCAGTTGGGCGGCGGTATCGGCACGCGTGGGCCGGGCGAAACGCAGCTTGAAACCGATCGCAGAAAGATTGGACGAAGGATTCAAATTGTCCGCACTCGGCTGGAGGCGGTCCGGAGCATTCGACAGCAGCAGCGCCAGAGACGCTCCTCCATACCGGTGCCGACGGTGGCGCTGGTTGGCTATACCAACGCCGGGAAGAGCACGCTGTTCAACGCGCTGACGCAGGCAGGAGTGTTGGAGTCGTCGCGGCTGTTTGCCACGCTCGATCCAAAGTTGCATTTGCTCACGCTGCCATCGCGTCGTCGCATTTTACTTTCGGACACAGTGGGATTTATCCGCGCTCTGCCGCACACGCTGGTCAACGCCTTTCGCGCCACGCTTGAAGAGGTCCAGACCGCCGAGGTGTTGATTCATGTGATGGATGCTTCCAGCGAATCGCTCGAAACACATCGCGAAGAAGTGGAAAAAGTTTTGCGCGAACTGGATGTAGAGAAAAAGCCGCGTCTTGAAGTAATGAACAAAATGGATTTGTTGTTTCCGGAAGATGGTCCAGGATTTCTCGCCGACACAATTCATGTATCGGCCCGCGCCAAAACAGGTTTAGATGGACTTCTGGCTGCGCTGGATGGAGCGCTTGCAACCGATCCGCTGGAGGAACGTATCCTGCTCGTGCCGCAGAGTCAAGGCGCAGTGCTCGCTGCGCTGGATGCAGGCGCGGTGACTTTGGCAAAAAAGTTTAAAGAAGACACAGTGCATTTGCGCGTGCGCGGACCAGCATCCTTGCTGGGAAGATACCGCGGCTATTGGAGCAACACACAAGTGGAAGATGGAATTGGCGGAGAGTCTGGAGAAGCTTTGGAGTAGGCCGGATGCCAGGAATGTTGGGCTGCTATTCCAGGCATCCGGCCTGCCGGACCTTGAACCAGGCCCCAGGCTGTTACTCTTAAGTGTAGGCTCCGGCAGTAGCGTGTCAAGTCGTATTCCTGTTATTCTTTGAGTTACGAATAATTGTCTGTAAGTGCTTATAAATCAATGTTTCTCAGGAGCGCCTTCGTCCTTTTATTACGCGGAGCGCGCAGATTGACACCCTGCTCATCCGTTTGTTAAAAATAAAGGTTCATGCCCAGATAGATAAACGCACTCCGCGCCTCTACTGCCGAACCCCGAAACTACATTGCAAATGAGCGATCTGCTTCAACAGCTTAGTGGACTTGTGCTCGGCTCCGTGCCGACCATGCTCCTTTTCCTGGTCACACTCGCAGCCTATCGGCTGCTGGTGCATTCGCCATTGAAGAAAATTTTGCAGGAACGTTATGCGCAGACGCAGGGAGCGATGGAGAAGGCGGCTGCTTCCATTGCCGCAGTGGAAGCGAAGACGGCGGAGTATGAACATCGACTGCGGGCAGCCCGAGTGGAAATCGTCCATCATCGTCAGGAAAGGCTGCATGCCTTGCAAGTAGAGTCTGAGAAAGTAATTTCGCAAGCGCGTTTAGTGGCTGAGAAGCATACGCTGGAGGCCCGGCTTACTCTGGAAGCGAGCATGGAAAAAGCGCGCTTCCAACTAAATGCCTCCATTGACGAGCTTACAACTGAAGTGCTGCGGACCGTCCTTCCTTCCGGCAATGTCTCCTCGCAGGAGCAGGCCTGATGCGAATTGCCGGCCCAGGATTTATGAGTAGGTTGAAGCTATCCTCGAATTTCCGTATAACGCTGGGACTTTTGTGCGCGCTGCTTCTATTCGCAGGTAGCGTGAACTTTGCGCAGACGACCGCAAAGCCAAGCGGGCAAAGCACCGCATCTACTCAGAATCCAAATTCACAGAATTCGCCCTCAAACAATTCAAAAGATGCTGCGTACGCGAAGTACCTGTCGGAACGCCATGATGTGCGCCAGTTCCAGCGCAATCAGGAACGCAAAGAAGAAATACAGCAGCGAAAGGTCGATAACCCTGAGGCGGAAGATGGAGCGAATGTCTATCGCCACTCTCCCATGGTGCATACGCTGGCTGGCATTTTCGGCTTGTCGGTGGAGACCACTGCGCGGATATTTGAAATTCTGAACTTTTTCATTCTGATGGCTGCAATTGTTTGGTTTGTAGCACGGCTTCTGCCGAAAACATTGCGCAGCCGAACGGAGCGAATCCAGAACGAGATGCAACGCGCGCGGACAGCAACGGAAAATGCCAATCGGCGTCTGGCCGATGTCGAGCAACGCCTTGGGCGTCTGGATAAGGAAATCGCGGAAATTAAAATAAAAGCGGAACAAGACACTGCCGCCGAAGAGCAGATGTTGCGCGCGGCGATGGAACAGGAAAAGCAGTTGATTCTGGCGACAGCCGGACAGGAAATTGCGGTAGCCGGCATGAATGCCCAGCGCCAGTTGAAAAATTTCGCAGCCGAACTGGTGATCGAACACGCAAAGCGGCGGATTGCAGTGAGCGCGGATACGGACAGTTTACTCGTCAACGATTTTGTCGCTGACTTGACGGAAAAATCCTCTCGTGGAGGCGTGAACTGATGGGCGTGTTCAGTTCCCAATACGCGCGGGCGTTTGCCGATGTGGTCATGTCCGACAAGCTCGATACGAAAGATGTAGACCGGCAGCTTGCTGATGTTCTCGCCGTGCTTGGAGAGAGCAAAGAATTGCGGGAAGTGTTTGGAAATCCTTCGATACCGCTGGAGTCCAAACTTAAGGTGCTGGATGCGCTCACGCCACGGATAGGAATCGTGAAACAGATACGGAACTTTCTGGCGGTCCTGCTGCAGAACGATCGTATCCAAGCGTTCGAGGCTATCCTGGCCGAATATCGAAGTGAGATCAATGTTCGACTTCACATCAGCGAGGCGGTCATCAGCAGTGTTCGTGAATTGAATGCGGACGAAAGATCGAAGATTGAAGCCCGTGCTTCGGCATTGGCTGGAGTACAAGTGCGGGCAGTTTATAAGCAAGACCCATCGCTGCTTGGCGGTGTGGTCTTACGCATCGGCGACACCGTTTACGATGGCTCCGTGCGCGGCAGGCTCGAAGAGCTGCGCGAAAAGCTGATCGCAGTTTAACCAACAAAAAATTCAGAATACTCAATCGGAAGCAGAATGGCGCAGATCAAAGCAGACGAAATTTCGCAGGTACTTAGAGAACAGATCGAAAACTTCGAGTCGCGGGTCCGCGTCGATGAAGTGGGCACGATTATTTCACTCGGCGATGGCATCGCCCGCATTCATGGCCTGGAAAAAGTCATGGCTGGCGAGATGCTGGAGTTTCCCCATGGCGTGATGGGCCTTGCCATGAACCTCGATGAAGATCAGGTTGGCGCTGTCATCCTTGGCGACTACACCGAGATCAGCGAAGGCAATCAAGTCAAGCGGACCGGAAAAATCATGAGCGTGCCCGTGGGCGACGCCATGATTGGCCGCGTGGTGAATGCTCTCGGTCAACCCATCGACGATAAGGGCCCGATTGCGACCGATCAATTTCTGCCGGTCGAGCGGCTGGCTCCCGGCGTCATCGACCGTCAGCCAGTGCGCGAGCCGATGTCTACCGGCATCAAGGCGATTGACGCCATGATTCCGATTGGCCGCGGCCAGCGTGAGCTGATCATCGGCGACCGCCAGACAGGCAAAACCGCCGTGGTGCTCGACACCATCCTTAACAGCGCGAAGAACAATCTGATCTGCGTTTACTGCGCGATCGGTCAAAAGCGTTCTTCTGTCGCGCAGGTAGTGCAGACCCTGACCGAGCAGGGAGCGATGGCCTACACCATCGTCGTGGTCGCTTCCGCATCGGAGCCTGCGCCGATGCAATACATTGCACCATATGCCGCAACCGCTATTGGCGAATTTTTCCGCGACTCGAGTAGGCACGCGCTGGTGATCTATGACGATCTTTCCAAGCACGCCGTCTCCTATCGCGAAATCTCCCTGCTGCTGCGCCGTCCACCAGGCCGAGAAGCGTATCCGGGCGACGTGTTTTATCTTCACTCGCGCCTGCTGGAACGCTCCGCCAAGTTGAGCCAGAACCTGGGCGGCGGTTCGCTGACAGCGCTGCCGATCATTGAAACGCAGGCTGGCGACGTTTCGGCCTACATTCCAACCAATGTGATTTCGATTACCGACGGACAGATTTTTCTTGAAACGGATTTGTTCAACTCCGGTATTCGTCCCGCGGTCAACGTGGGCCTGTCGGTCAGCCGCGTCGGTTTCTCCGCGGCCAGCAAAGCAACCAAGCAGGTCGGCGCGACGCTCAAGCTAGATCTCGCGCAGTATCGTGAACTGGCGGCCTTTGCCCAGTTCGGCAGCGATCTGGACAAGGTCACGCTAAGCCAGTTGAATCGCGGCCAGCGCCTGACGGAGCTGCTGAAACAGCGCCAGTTCGAGCCATTGTCGATGGAGAAGCAGGTCATCATTCTGTACGCCGGGACCACCGGCTTGCTGGACGACGTGAAGGTGGAGCATGTTCGCTCATTTGAAGAGGGACTCTATCCCTATATGGATGCGGCGCAGGCGACTGTCCTGAGCGACATTGCGACGAAGAAGACGCTCGATGACGATTTGAAGAAGCGCATGACGGCGGCCATCCAGGAATACAAGCAGAATTTCTTCGCCGAGCATCCCGAGGCCCACATTGACTTCAAAGAGGGCAAACAAAAAGAAGATGGCGAGAAAAAGTCGTAACCCATGGCCAATGTTCTCGATCTACGACGGCGCATCCGCAGCGTAAAAAACACGCGGCAGATCACCAAGGCGATGAAGATGGTGTCGGCAGCCAAGCTGCGCCGCGCGCAGGAACGCGCGTTCGTTGCGCGACCCTATGCATGGATGCTGGCTAGCGTGCTGGATTCTCTGGTGCGGCGCGTCGACATTTACGAGCCGGAAACGGGAGAGGACAAACACCCATTGCTGGCGGTGCGCCCGGAAAAGCACGCGACGGTGGTGGTCGTTACCGGTGACAAAGGTTTTGCGGGCGCCTTCAATACCAATGTTCTGAAGGCCGCGCATCACTTTCTGAACGACCGGGCGGATGTCAATCTGGATCTCGAAATTGTAGGGCGCAAAGGACGCGATATTTTGCGGCGCAGCTACGCGACGGCCTCGATTGCGGAAGACCAGGAACTCGAACATGGCACTGCGCCCCGCGCACGGAAAGCGCGCATTGAAATTGTCGGGGAACATGCGGGAATGTTCGAGCACCTGACCTTTGAAAAAGCTGCGCATCTCGCGCATACATTGGTGGAACGCTATATCGCTCAGGAAACGGACGCTGTCTATCTGGTGTTCAACGAGTTTCAATCCGTGATGACGCAGCGCGTGGTTGTGGACCGTATTCTGCCCATCAAGGAAGTGGGCAAGCAAGACATTGCCAGCGCCATTGAGATGGGACAGAAAGAACGCGAGGAAATGGCCAAGGCCGCGCGCAGCTCCGGCGTCAGCCTGGAAATGGAAGACACGCGTGAGGCGGAAGAAGAGGCCAGCAAGTTCGGCACCGCGCAGGTGGACTACATTTATGAGCAACCTGAGCGCCAACTGCTGGACGGCTTGCTGCCGCGCTATGTAGCAACGGAGTTGTATCACGCCATGCTGGAATCCGTCGCCGCCGAACATGCCGCGCGGATGACGGCGATGGATTCGGCTACCAATAACGCTTCCGACATGATCGATGCCTATACGTTGACGATGAACCGCGTGCGGCAGGCGGCGATCACCAAGGAGATCATCGAAATTGTCAG